>JAOZKQ010000168.1 GCA_029935275.1 Bacteroidales bacterium
CCATAACTGCAAAGCCATTCCATGGTCCGGCCGACATATCAAAAGTTAAATTACTGATGTAATGAAGTGTCCTCATATGCAAATTAAATCCCTGATAAGAATCTTCATCATAGGGGATCGTGAAAATATTTTCAACTGAAAATGAATTCTCAGTTATAAAAGGCCTAAGAGGTTCACCGGCAAGAGCATATACATTTAGTGCAATCACACTATCACATGCTTGCTCTGCTTTTTCCCATTGAGGGGTTCCTGTATAAATTTCAGCATTCAGGTACAATTTTGCCAGCAGGGTAAAAGCCATTCCTTTGCTTACTGCTGTTTTTGAAAAGGTTTCAGGTAAATAAGGAATGCTCTCATTTATATCAGTAATAATTCCACTAAAAATATCGGCTTTGGGAGTTTTTGAGGGAAACTCATCTGCATCAGCAAAAGTGGTAACAAAAGGTACATCTCCGTAATTATCAATTAATAGATAATAATAAAAAGATCTCATTATTTTCAGTTTAGCAGTAGTTGCTGCACCACCTGGCTCACCCGCTGAAGGGGCAAATTTTTCAATTAACCGGTTAGCTTCTCCTATTCCACCATAATACCGGGACCACATACTGGCAATTGCTTCAGTGGTATTCGTCCAGGTGTGCTGATGTAAAACACGCCATTTTCCACCATCATCCCAATCGGTATGTCTGGTTGGTCCAGTCATTTCATCAGAAGTAATTTCCTGACAAAACCACCAGCCACCCCAGTCAATAAAGTCCTGCATTGGCCTGTAAACCGGAATAGTTTCAACAGCCCCCTGAGTTTCATTTTCAGGGTACAGGTCAATAGGTATGCGATCATACAGCTGGGTATTAAGATCAGTACATGCGCTGATCAAAGAAAGAATTGCTAAGCTTATAAATATTTTTTTCATAATGCTGATAATTTTAAAAGGAAACATTCAATCCGAGAGTGAAAGTCCTGGTTTTTGGATACACATTATATTGATCGAGGCCAAATGACAAACCATTATAGCTAATCTCAGGATCAATCCCCGAGTAACCAGTAATTGTTAACAAGTTAATTGAAGATACATAAACACGAAATTTGCCTAACCAATCTACCTTCGCCACAGGGAAATTATAGCCCAGGGTAACATTATCAAGTTTTAAAAAAGTTCCATTTTCCAGATAATAAGAATTTACTTTTGGATAATCAGTAACACCCCTTTCAACTTCCGTCAATACTTCTGTTAAACCATTAAGAGATGGTAAAACCGTTGGGTTAGAAAACACCATCCTGGTAACATTAAGTACATCAAATCCTACAACTGCCCTCAAAGCAAAACTGAAATCAAAATTATCCAGGAAAGTAAAATAGTTTGACCATCCAATTTCAAAATCAGGCAAAGCATGTCCCACTACCCTCCGTTCCGCTTCATCCACATTCCGTGTAACACCACCTGCCTCGGTATAGAATAAAAATTTTCCATCACTTGATAATCCTGCATACTCAGGCATATAAAAAGTCCCTAACTCATATCCTTCTTCCACCAGCTGGGTCCAGTTCTGATCACCAACAAGGCCTCTTCCAGACAGCCATCCCTGTTTCTTATCCCCATCAGACCAGTTAAACCCGCTCGTTGTGTCAGATAAAGAAATAACATTTTGCTTGTTTGTTGAAAAGGTCAAAGCAGTCTTCCAGTCAAAATTTCTGCTGGTAACAGCAAATGCCTGCACAAAAAGTTCAATACCACTGTTGCCTATCTTTCCTGCATTCCCCCAGGTGGTTGGAACAATATTTGGAGGAACAGGTACAGCATATGGAGCTATCAAATCATAAGTAACTTTATTATATAAATCCAGGGAACCGGAAATTTTGTTATCTAAAAACCCGAAATCAAAACCCAGGTTAAACTCTCTGTTACCTTCCCATCTCAGGTCAGGATTAGCATTATGTGAAATCGTAAACAAAATAGCATCTTCACCTGTTTCAGGATTAATTGTTGGACCCGCCACTTCTGCAGAAGAAATTGCATGATATGAACCAATTTCCTGATTACCGGTAATACCAAAACCAGCCCTCAACTTAAGTTGTGAAAGAAATCCGGCACTTTCCATAAAACTTTCATTCTTAATATTCCAACCAACTGATGCTGAAGGAAACCAGCCCCATTTATTATTTTCACCAAATTTCGAAGAGCCATCTCTACGAACTGTTGCTGTAAAGTAGTACTTGCTATTATAGTTATAAACACCCCTGCCAAAAAATGATATAAGGCGATTAGAGTTTTTGTAAGAACCAATATCCCCTACAACAACACTGTTCAAAGCGCCCAGGTTATAGGCCTTAACATAATCAGAAAGAGGCTCAGTTCCCTGGGCAAAAAACCCGGTATAATTATCTTCCTGAAAAGAGTATCCTCCTATCAAATTAAGGTTATGTAATTTATTAAATATTGTGGTATAACTTATGGTAGCTTCTAAAATCTTAGACGACATATTATTATATCCTTTTCTTCCGTAACCTGTTGAAGTATTATTTCTCACATAACTGGGTTCAAAATAGGAGCTTTCTGAGTCATCACGGATGTAACCGAGGTTCACACCCGCCACAAGACCATTTATTATTTCGAAATCTGCTTTCAGGTTACCCATAAACCGCTTTGCATCTCGCTCATTCTGGATATCATTGGCAAGTGCTACCGGATTATAATAATTAAAGTCTCTCTGAACCTCATAATATGATCCGTCAGCATTATAAACAGGATCAGTTGGGTTTCGCTGAATCATCTGGTAAATAATATCGTTTGGACCACTTCCACTGTATTGAATATAATTATTAGTTTCAAAAGTTCCTGCAAGACTTGCCTGAATATTCAATTTATCATTTATAGCTTTTTGATGAACATTAATACGGCCAAGGTCACGTTGTTTGGATGAGCCAATGATTACACCTTCAAAGACGCTATGAGTCAGAGAAACACGATAGCTGGAGTTCTCTGACCCTCCTGAAGCTGCCAGGTTGTATGACTGGGAAAGTGCAGGCCTGTATATTTCATTCTGCCAGTTGGTATTTGCACCACCATCATTAAATGAAAGATTATTATCAGCAGCATATTTTCTAAGCTGATCCCCGGTTAAAAGATCCAGTCTGTTTGCCACATTATCAAGTGAAACATACGAATTAAACTCAACTTTACTGGGATTTTTAAAAGAACCCTTCAGGGTAGTAATAATAATTACACCATTGGCACCCCGTGAACCATAAATAGCAGTTGATGAAGCATCCTTTAATATATCATAGCTCTTGATATCATCCGGGGAAATGGTTGTTGGGTCCACCCCTGGCACACCATCAACTACATAAAGCGGTTCTGTATTAGAATATAAACCTGATGATCCACGAATTTTTACTGAGAAGCCAGCATTTGGGTCACCCCCCTTTTTAGTGACGGAAACCCCGGCAGACTTTCCCTGTAAGCCCTGAATAGGATCAGTAATGGCACCTGTATTTAACTCTGTTGACTTAATATTTGACACAGCCCCTGTTTTATCACTTTTCTTTTGTGTTCCATATCCAATAGCAATAACTTCTGAAAGTTCTACAGCAGATTCTTTAAGCCGAACATCAATATTTGATCTGCCATTTATAAGTATCTCCTGGGTTGCAAAACCTACAAAAGAATAAAGCAGGGTAGTTCCATCCTCCGGAACACTAATGGTATATTTACCATCCAGGCCGGTAATGGTTCCTACTGTAGTTCCTTTTACTACTACAGTAACACCAGGAATAGGGAATTTTTCAACAGTTTCAGTAACAGTACCTGTAATAGTAATAGTTTGGGCCAAAGCCAATGAGGCAGATAATAACAATATCAAGCTAACTATTGAAACATACCTGAAATGATTAAAATGTAATTTCATGTTTCGAATTTTAAGGGAAGATTATTAATTCAATTTATTCAAAAAATCAAGTCCTGATAATTAAGTAAGTTTTATCAATTTCTAATATCATAAAGCGAAATTGAATTTTACACCACAAAAATAAACAGAAATATTATATTATCATACTTATTTTCAATTAATTACCGCAAACGATTCCGCAAACGTTTGCAATAGGTATTTCAGTAATTTTCATGTACAACAATATTCATATTTTATAATTTTTTATCCTTTTGATGTTTTCAATTTTATTTATTGTACTTTTATTTCCTTCTTCGTCAAAACAACTATTAGAAGTTTTTAAATGCCACATCAATGAGTGGAGGACAAGTAACTATAAAAGATATTGCCCGACAGCTAGGGGTTTCTCCCTCAACCGTATCCAGGGCCCTAAAAGATCATCCTGATATTAGCGTTTCAACCAAAAAGGCGATTAATGATCTTGCCGAAAAACTAAATTATTCCCCTGATCCTATTGCTTTAAGTTTAAAAAGCCGGAAAAGCAATATTATTGGAGTAGTGGTACCGGAAATTGTACATTATTTCTTTTCAACAGTTATACATGGAATTGAGGATATTGCCAACCTTTCAGGTTATAACGTAATGATTTGCGAATCAGACGAATCATTTGACCGGGAAGTTAAAAATATTGATGCTTTGTTATCCAGCCGTGTAGATGGGATTTTAATTTCACTAACGAAGGAAACCAGAATATTTAACCATTTCATAAAAGTTCAAAATGCCGGGATTCCACTTGTTTTCTTCGATCGGGTTCCCGATGCTATTGACACAGATAAAGTTATAGTTGATGATGAAGCAGGGTCATTTGAAGCTGTAGAGCATTTAATAAAAGTTGGTTGTAAAAGAATTGTCCACTTAAGTGCTACGGAACATCTTGAGATAGCCAAGAATCGTAAAAATGGTTACCTGAGGGCACTTCGCACGCACAAAATTCAGGTTGACCCTAATCTCATCGTTAAATGCGATGTAATTGGTGAAGCAAAAAAAATTGTTCCTGAACTTTTATCAAAATCACCCCGACCAGATGGCTTCTTTGCAGTTAATGATCTTACAGCTGCAGAAACGCTGAAAGTTGTAAAGAAATATGGATATCGCGTACCTGAAGATATTGCAATTATTGGTTTTACAAATGGCCAGATAGCTATGCTTACTGACC
>JAOZKQ010000169.1 GCA_029935275.1 Bacteroidales bacterium
CCGGAGTATCATCACTTTTTAGACAAAGACTTAGATAAACCGGAGGATTATTAAGCTGATATTCCTTTTTTATCCATTCCGTTTCCTCTTTATATGCTAATTTAACAGCATCTTCACCAACTTTATAGTAAGCAATAACCGGCTGGTCATGTGAGTTCAATTCAATACTACACATGGTTTGATCCATAGAACCAAAGACAACAAAGAATTCATCGACGGTTTCTTTAATCCAACCTCCAGCTGTTTTCGTCATGTATTTTAATCCCGCACCAGGGCAAATAGTAAATTCACAACCCTCCTGAAAACAAATATGGGGGCTATTTTCTGAATCAATAGCTAAATCACTTGAAACCCCGGTATATCTTAAGCTGTCAATAACGGATACCACCCATTTATCACCTGATTTTACTGCATATTTTAAATCGTAAAAATCAACATCCAAATAAGCTATATGTGCTACATTATTGTTATCAATTTCCAAAGAGCAATATTTACCATTGTTTATTCCGGTACTGTCAACTGCTTCCCGGTTCCACACCTGAGCCTTAAGATTTGAATTATATCCTAATAAGGAAAAGGCCAACATTAAAAAGAAAATGAAATTTTTTAGATTTGTTTTCATGATAATAATATTTAAAAACTAAATGATTCGTAAAAGTTATTATTAACTCCAAAGTATTGGATATTGAAATATTTATTAATCAACAACATTCATAATTATTGGGAATCCCAGGTTAGCGTTTTTCCTTAGCAACTTCTATATGCATCTTCCCCTCATGAACCTGTATGATCAAATCGTCACCAGGCTCCCAATAATTACCAAATGATTCAGTTTCATTTTTGTAAAGACGTTTAGTTCTGTAACTGACCGGATATTGATCTTTATCGGGCACTTTCATTCCGTTTCTCATGGATAAAATTGTGATGATTTTAGCTGGTTTGCTTGTCTCGTTTTTGAGGTAAACATAAAGATACTTGTTTTTCTGGACGTTGAAGACAATTTGATCCCCCCTGACAAATTCACCTTTTACCGGGAGGGTGGCTTCTATTGTCTTCCATGATTCTGGCGGCGGCGGTTCAGGAATCTTAATCCGCATCTGGTCATCTACTTCGGTGTAATCCTCAGGGATAGTAAACAAACTGACATCCACCTCCTTTTGTTCTATATTACTCAATTCCACGAAGGTGTTTTCCCTCCCCTGGTAAGTCATCTTGACTAAGAAATCGAGTTCTTTTGAGTACCAGGCCGTAATTACTTTTTCATCACCGGCATATAATTCCAGCTTTTCTGCTTCTACACCCAAAATTTTTTCAGTACCTGTGTTCTTTTCGGTAAAACGGTTCTGCATCCGTTTGAATCCCTGGTTTGGATCCATCATTCCGCTAAAAGATGAAGTTGTTTCTGTGTAACGAACATATTTATTGTCAGGGTATAAGATGGCTGTTCGATTAGCAACCGGATCTACAATCACTACTCCCTTTATACCATCTTCTTCAAAATCATAGCGGTACTTTTCCCCATCTGACTTAACTATGTAAGTTTTTTTATTTCCTCGTTGTACATCTGTCAGTTCAGCGGTAAACTGAGCGCAAAGTGGAAGAATAAACAATGAAACAGTAAACAAAAGGATTACTTTTTTCATGATTATCTGGCTTTAATAAATTTAAAATGATAGAATACATTTTCCCCGGATAGCGATACTATGTAAATGCCACAAGGCAAATTATTTATATGAATCTGATAGCTTTGTTTATTGTTATCTATATGAATCATTTTCTCCTTAATAATTTCCCCGTTTAAAGAGATAATTTTCATGAGATATTCATCTTCAGGTATAATACCATTAAATTGAAAAACAATAAAATCTCTGGCAGGATTCGGATAAACTATAATCGAATTTTCGGCAAGGGAAGAGATGTGAGTAGCTACTTCTCCAATACCCTCGAGCGGCACTCTTAAATCAGGCTGATCGGGGTCATTTGAAATGATTCTCAGTTTGGCATATTTGTAGCCAACAGTTTGCGGATTAAATACAACATCCACAATACAGGTAGCCATAGTGTTCAGGTATTTGCAGTTACTGCCGGAAATTTCGAAATGAGAAGCATCAATTTCAGAAAGATAAATATCGTAAATTTTAAGCAGCTTGCCTCCTCTGTTTTGAATGACAATCCTTTGAGATTGCGATGCGGTTCCCTCCGTTTGTGGATCAAAGGTGATTTGATCGGGTATGGCAAACACTTCAGGGTATGAAACGGAACCATTAATAAAATAGTAGTTTATAAAAATCAATTCTCCCTGAGTATCCTCACAGGCAACATGGATATTTCCGAAAAGGTCGGCACAGATATCAAGATCAAATATCGGATTGTCTCCTGGCTCTAACAGGTGAGTTTCCCACGAATCATCTGTCCGGCTTGAATAGATTAATTCCATTAAAGGCCAGTCCAGATAGTTACTATAGACCAGATTGGGTTTATTATTAACATCTGTAGTGATAGCTACAAAACCAAAACTGAAGTCCCGGTTATCTAAAATTTCATTCTGCCAGATTCCGCCCAGCCTGTTTGCATATTTCAGTACCTCAAGTCCATTTTCAGTCTGGTCTATTGATCCGACATAAATGACATGAGGCACGCCTTCATTGTCAACATCCATATCAAAAATAAATTTTTCTCCAGCCCCCCCGTAATAATTCTCTTCTACATATTCCGGAGAGCTCCAACTGCCCTCCGGGCTGTTAGTGATATAGGTTGGCTTGAAGCTGTTCGGGTCACCATATTCATTAGAAGAAATATATACAAAGTGGGCGCGATCGTTATTGTCCAGTTCAAATGAGCTTTTGGAATAGGTAAGGTCAGAAATAAGTTCTGTTTCCCAGTCATCGGTGGTGTTATTCATGTAAAAAAGTGAATCCCATGCGGATGATGATTTCATATAAGCAATATGCATCTTATCTTCCGAATCCAGGTGAAGTGTGAGAGAAGCACAATCTTCAGTATGTTCCTTAATTAGGACCGGACTTGACCAATCGCCGCTGACGTTGTTGATATACATAATCGATTTATCACGAAAAGCACCCGTCCCATATACAATATGGACATGGTTTTCTGAATCGATATCAATAGATTTATATTTAATATCATTTGATGTTGTCAGTTCATAATCCCTGACCCATTTACCTGTTGCGTTGTTAGCATATATGAGTGGGCCCTGGCCCGCTCCATGAAATCCCGTATAAAGTATATGTACATCTCCCTGATTATCCGTAATTATTTTGGGACTTTGTCCGTCTCCGACCTCATCAGGAAAAACCCATCTTACTACTGTTGTAGCGCTGATGCTATTGTTTTCTGGTATAGGATCCTCTTCTGTAGCGGTAAGCTCGCAGCTTGTTGTAATAATTGCATCTTCCACGGTCTTTACAAGCACGTTTATGCTATCTGTTTCGCCTACCTGAATGCTTGCAATATTGCATGTTAGTGTATTATTAACCAGACTGAAAGTATGACCACCGCTACTGCTTGCATGAACAAAGTCAACCTCCTCGGGCAGGGTTTGTGTATATACCACATTTGTAGCCTCTTGATTGCCAAAATTTTTAACAATAATGGTATAGAGCAGTGTATTGCCGGTAACTACAGTATCTGGATAATCGCTTATAATAACTCCCAGATCGGCTCCCGGTGGGCGCTCCCACAACCAGATATCTGCCTCGTAGGCAGCAGTTCCATTCCAGTCCCTTTCGTCCTGCCATACAATCCGGTTATCATAAATAGCGGGATTAATCTGATCTTTTGCTTCAGTAATTATTGTTGAGGTACTTCCAAAGGTATCATTGATAAAGCTGTAGAGATAAATATCCCAGCTGCCGTTGCGGTACGATTGAAATACAATATAATCTTCATAAACAGCCGGGTTTTTATCATTGGATTCGCTTATCTCGCGGAAATTTTCACCGGTATAAATAGGCCAGTCATAATTTTCGTAAACTTCCAGCGGGTCATTGATGTAATGCATATATAAGTTCCAATTGCCATCACGTTTATCTTCCCAGACTACTCTTCTTCCATGAATTGATGGGTTCAACTGATCCGCTGGATCCTCTGTCAGCTGGGTTTCTTCCTGAGTGTTGATATTGTACAAATAGATATCCAGATTACCATTTCGGGTATCTTCATAAACAATATTGAAACCATAGATATCGGGCTTATGTTGGGATAAATCTTCATCATCTGTTATTTGTGTTAATTCTGCTGTGGCAATATCATACATGAAAATATTTGAAGTGGCAAATTCAGCATCCTGGTGGTCAGAATAAACCAGGATATTCTCATAAATTGCCGGGCTAACCTGCTCACCCGGAAGATCAAGTAAAAGATAATCGCCAATATCTGGTCTGGAAATCAGATAGGTATAAATTTCCCAACCCCCGTTTCTATTATCCTGCCACACTATTCTGTCGCCTGAAATATCGGGATGGGAAGACATTCCTGGTGTGCCAGAGGTAATTTTAGTTTCTGTACCTGAAACAATATCATATAAATATATGTCGCTACCGCTGCCTCCCCTCCATGATTCATATACAACATAATCACCATCAATAGCGGGGTTGTATTGGGCAAAAGCATTATCAGTAATATTTGTCAAAGGATCGTATTGCCCAATTACAAAACCAGAGTTTAATGTAATTAAACAGAGGATAAATAAAATACGTAGGTTCTGAAAAATAAGTTTTGCTGATATAAACATTGAGTCTTCATTTGTTGGTTTCATGATAAAAGGATTTAATTAATTTTTTACAAATTCAACTCTTCGGTTGGCAGCTTTTCCTTCAGGGGTATCGTTAGTATTTACGGGTTTGCTCTCTCCAAAACCCTTAGAAGTAAGACGATCGGCACTTATCCCCATTGATACAAGTTGGGTCATTACCGTTTTAGCCCTCTCCTCCGACAGCTTCTGGTTAAAATCAAAATCACCATCACTATCAGTATGGCCTTCTATGCTGAAATTTACTTCCGGGTGTTCAGACAATAGCTTGTAGATCTTGTTTAAAATGCCCATAGACTCAGGACGCAG
>JAOZKQ010000170.1 GCA_029935275.1 Bacteroidales bacterium
AAATTTGATCCAATATTTAAAGGCTACATTTGGGGCGGCACAAAATTAAAGAGTATCCTTGGTAAAGACCCCGGGAGCCAGGCAATAACAGCTGAGAGTTGGGAAATTTCAGCAGTAGAGAACAATATTTCTGTTGTAACAAATGGATTTCTTGCGGGCAATAACCTGCAGGAACTTATTGAAATATACATGGGAGACCTGGTGGGCGATCACATTTATGAAAAATTTGGCATAGAATTTCCCATTCTAATTAAATTTATTGATGCCAATAACAAGTTATCCATTCAAGTGCATCCTGATGATGATTTAGCTGTAAAAAGAAATCTTCCCAATGGGAAAACCGAGATGTGGTATGTTTTACAAGCAGAAGAAGAAGCTTCTTTAATATCAGGTTTTAACAGAAAAGTAGATAAAGATGAATACCAGAAGTATTTCAACAATGGGAAATTACCCGAGATCCTGAATTATGAAAAAGTATCTGCCGGTGATGTGTTCAATATCCCTGCAGGAAGGATTCATGCCATTGGTTCCGGAATTTTACTGGCAGAAATTCAACAAACATCCGATGCTACTTATAGAATTTATGACTGGGGGAGAAAAGATAAAAGTGGGAAAAGCCGTGAGCTTCACACAGAACTTGCGATTGATGCAATTGATTATAATTTTTACAAAGATTATAAAACTGTATATAAAACTACACCTAATAAATCTACGGAACTAGTACATTGTGAACATTTCAATACGAATCTATTAATATTTGATAGTAAAATTGAAAAAGATTATGGTTCTGTTGATTCATTTATTATTTATATGTGTACCGAAGGTTCTTTTACACTACATTTTGATTCAGACAAAATAATTGTTGAAAAAGGAGAAACTATACTGCTTCCGGCCGTTTTAGGAACTTGTCAACTTGAACCAAAGGACTCTTGCACAATACTTGAAATCTATTTATAAAGACAAATTGAATAAGCAGCTCCTACTTAGCCTGTTTGGCTTTTTTATGGTTTCTTTCAGCCTGGTTGGTCAAAAGAATACGAAGCCACAGTCCTTTTATCCTGGCGAACAACTTAAGTATAAAGCATATTACAATTGGGGGTTTATCTGGCTTCATGCCGGTGATGTAATCTTTTCTGTTAAATTCTCAAAAGAGAGCAAAGAAATCTACCATTTTTCTTCTGTTGGCAAAACCAGAAAAGGATATGACTGGCTTTACAAAGTAAGAGACAAATTCGAGTCAGAGGCTTATGCAGATTCCCTGGCTCCGCTAAGCTATTCGCGTAGAACATTTGAAGGAGGCTATTTTGTAAATAATTACTATCAGTTTGATTATAAGAAGAAAAAAATCTATACCACTACAGAAAACTCAAAAAAACCTAATACAAGAGATACTTTAAATCTTCAAAACAGAACAATAGATATTCTTACGGCAATATATTACTGCCGAAATCTTCAGTTCTCAACTCTCCGGATTAATGATACCATTCCTTTGCGGCTAATAATTGATAATCAAATATATAACTTACATATCAGATATCTGGGAATGGAAAATATTTCTTTGAAAAATAAAAAAATATATGACTGTATCAAATTTTCCATATTACTTGTGGAAGGCACCATATTTAAAGGGGGTGAGGATCTTTATGTTTGGGTAACCAATGATGAGTATAGAATACCTGTATTAGTTGAATCAAAGATACTCCTTGGTTCCGTAAAAGCAATTATCGAAGATATCAGGCGATAAGAACTCCAATATCATAATTTTGAAAAACTATTTCATACAAATTTGCTAATAAAGACGAATAAAAACCCGAACTTTACAATTATTTTAATCTTTGCATAAATGTTTCAAAGATTATTCGTTCAAATAATAAACATTTCTTTGTTCTCAACTATATTAATGCAATATATATTATGTTAATAAAGCTATCCTCTCTAAAAGCTGTTTTTTATTTAACTGTAGGAATTGCTATATCAACCTGGTTTGCATCCTGTACAAATAAAGAGCCAAATGCACAAACAGAAAAGAACCAGGCAGATATGAATGCAAAAGATGGTGTTATCACAAGCTATAAAGATGGTTACCTCTATACAAAGCTTAGCATGAAAAATGGCAAAAAAAACGGTGTGGCTAAAAAGTTTTATAAAAACGGAAAAGTAAATACAGAGATAAACTATGAAAATAACGTCAAGGTAGGATCTTCAAAATGGTTTTATACCAATGGAAAGCTATACAGGGAAACTCCTTATAAAAATGGAAAGATCCACGGGATACAAATAAAATACCATAAAAACGGTTTACTAAAAGCCCGGATTCCTTATGATAATGGAAACAGAAAAATTGGTTTAATTGAAAAATCATTATATGGTAATGATGTAAAAAGCTATCCTTCAATAAAATACAAGCTGATTGATGAACGAAGCACTAATAAAAAAATTACAATTATTCTAAACCTTTCAAATAATTCAAAAAATGTAATGTTCTATGAGGGAAGGCTTAAGGATAGTATATTTAATCCGGATAAATTTAATAAGATTATTACAAAAAACGGAAAAGGAACCTTATATTTTATAGAGGAATCTAATTTTAATGGTAAAAAAACAATCAACATAATTGGTATCTATAAAACAAAACTTGGAAATAAGAAAATCCTCCAAAGAGTATTAAAACTTCCCTCAGGCCATCTAAAAAGTTATTAACAAGGACTTCTTAAGAATTGAGGCAAAGAATATTTTGGATAAAACTTTTGGAACAACCACTCATATAAGATATTATTAATTAAAAAAATATCTTTAAAAACTAAAATGAATACCTTATAAAAATGCTGATAAAAGAAACAAAATTTATAAAAAGCAGTCCGGAAGTTAAACTCTGTCCTCCACCTGACCTACCTGAATATGCATTTATAGGAAGATCAAATGTTGGAAAATCTTCGCTTATTAATATGCTTGTTGAAAAAAAGAAACTCGCAAAAGTATCTTCTACTCCTGGAAAAACTCAATTAATTAATCACTTCCTGATAAATAAAAGCTGGTATCTGGCAGACCTTCCGGGGTATGGATATGCAAAAGTTTCAAGAACTAAACGGGAAGATTGGGGTAAATTAATAAATAATTACATTCTGAGCAGGGAAAATTTAATGAGCCTTTTCTTATTAATTGATTCAAGGATTCCACCGCAAAAAATCGACCTTGCCTTTTTTGAATTCCTGGGGAACCATCAAATATCATTTGTAATTCTTTTTACCAAAACTGATAAAATTACCCCTGGTAAAGTAAAAAATAATATTGACATTTATAAAAATGAATTGTTAAAAACCTGGGAATCTATTCCGGATTATATCATTACTTCAGCAGTTAAAAATACAGGAAGAATGGAAATCCTTGATTTCATAGGCAAAGCAAATAAATATTGGAAAAAATGATTCTGAATTAATTTTTGATATTAACTTTGTTGAATAAAAATAACCCCATATTTTATCCATTATGGCTAACGCACCCATAAAATTTTTTTCTGGCAGGGCATCCACTTATCTTGCTAAAGAGATTGTAAAAAGTTTTGGAACAACCTTAGGCAAAAGTTCTGTTCTTAAGTTCAGTGATGGAGAATTTCAACCATCTTTTGAAGAATCAGTTCGCGGATGCAGTGTTTTTATTATTCAATCAACCTTCCCACCTACAGAGAATCTTTTTGAGCTTTTATTAATGATTGATGCTGCTAAGCGTGCATCTGCCTACAAGGTAATTGCAGTTATGCCGTACTTTGGTTTTGCACGACAGGATCGCAAAGATAAGCCAAGGGTGTCTATTGGTGCAAAACTGGTTGCAGACCTGCTAACCGCCTCTGGTGTTGACCGGGTTATGACAATGGATCTTCACGCTGACCAAATACAGGGTTTCTTTGATGTACCGGTAGATCACATATTTGCCTCAGCTATATTTGTTCCCTATATTAAAAAATTACAATTGGATGACCTTGTCATTGCGTCACCAGATATGGGAGGAACTAAAAGAGCTAATGCTTATTCCAGATTCCTTAAGTCTGAAATGGTTATTTGCTACAAACAAAGAAAAAAGGCAAATCATGTTGATGATATGGCTGTTATTGGTGACGTTAGAGGGAAGAATGTAATTATTCTTGATGATATGATAGATACTGCCGGAACTTTAACACTTGCTGCTGATATGATGACAGCCCAGGGAGCAAAAAGTGTACGTGCCTTTGCTACTCATCCGGTTTTATCAGGCCCTGCCTATGACAGAATCCGGGACTCATCGCTAGCAGAACTGCTGGTTACCAATTCGATACCCTTAAAACAGTCATGTCCTAAAATCAAGGTACTTTCAATATCTGACCTTTTTGCTGACGTAATTCAAAAAGTATACAATTATCAATCAATAAGTACCAGTTTTATCCAATAAGTTCTTATATTTGCACCCTCAAAAATTTTAATAGAAAAACCAGTGCGATGGGAGTCTCATTCATGCTGCTTAAGAAGCATGATTAATGACTTCAGTAACACAAAAAAATTACAAAATGAAAACTTTTAAACTTAGTGGTGATTTAAGAACAAGCCTTGGGAAAAAATCTTCAAAAAAAATAAGATTGCAGGGAGATGTTCCATGTGTGCTTTATGGTGGTGAGAAAACAATCCATTTTTCAAGCCCAGAGTTAAGCTTTAAGAAAATTATTTACACACCTAATGCCTATCTGATAAAACTAACTATTGATGGACAAGAACATAATGCCTTGCTTCAGGATGTTCAGTTTCATCCGGTGACTGACCGAATAATTCATATTGACTTTAAAGAAATATTATTTGGTAAAGATGTTATTACTCAATTACCAATAAAAATAACCGGTGAATCAATAGGTCTTAAGGAAGGTGGAAAACTAAGTCAAAAACGGAGAAAATTAAAAGTTAAAGGATTACCCTCTAATCTGCCGGATTTTATAGAAATTGACATCACTGAACTTGAAATTGGAGAATCAATTAAAGTTGGAGAACTGGATGTTGAAAACCTTTCCATGCTTGATCCGCACAGATCAATGATCGTTGCTGTAGTCTCATCAAG
>JAOZKQ010000171.1 GCA_029935275.1 Bacteroidales bacterium
TAGGGGGAGGAACTGGTTTTGGTACATCATTAGGCGTAACTATGAAAATGTAAATCTTTTCAAACAAATATACGGGCCATTTATCATTTGATAAATGGCTTTTTTTATTTCCCTGAGCTTGAAGTTGGCAAAACAGGAGGCTGTTCATTTCAATCAGGGAAAATGCAATTTAAAGCTCCTGTTTTCCACAATTATGCGCCTAGGGTGTCCCATTGTGGAAAACAGGTGATCACAGAAGCCTGATTACAGTGGTTTTATCTTCAGCTTTTGTCCGGGATGAATCTTAGATCTGCTGGATATATTGTTCAGACGGAGAATATCCGCATCAGAAACTCCAGGATACTTTTTTGCAATTTCCCAGATAGAATCTCCGTTTCTAACCTTATAATAAACATATCCATTACCACCCGAAGAAGTATTCGGAGCCTTTGGCTTTGCAGCTGATGCAGTTACATTATTCCCTACTGAATGCTGTTTTTGAGCAAAGCTCATCCCATTTATTTTCTTATACCTTTCTACCTTTGATGGGGAAACATAGACTTTCAGTTTCTGCCCTACCCTGATCATATTTCTGCGGATACCATTCCAGTAGCGCAAATCAGAAACACGAACATGGTACCACTCAGAAATAAAACCAAGATTATCACCCGATTTAACCGTATAATACAGCTTGGCTTTTCCTGATGGAGCTTGTGCTACATAGGAAGAACGACTACCCGGCTTCTGAATCATACTCTTCGGGTTGAAAAATACGGAATCTTTATAAGCAAAAATAGAATCCTGATAATCAATAAACGGGGCAACATATTGCAAAGGAACCGTCAAAGCATAGGGTTTGCTCTTGCCCGGAATAATATCACCCCGATACTGTGGATTCAGATCACGAAGTTCCTTTAGTGGAACATTCAGGACTTCAGCCACCTGCTTTAAATGCAAATCCTCATGTATTACAAGAGTATCTGTTGTCAAAGTCATTTCTATAGCTACAGGGCTAAGATTATGTTTGGAGTAATAATTCATTGAATAAGCTGCTGCTATAAATGCAGGAACATAGCCCCTGGTTTCTCTTGGCAGATAATAATAAATATCCCAATAATTCCTTTTTCCACCAGACCTGCGAATCGCCTTGTTCACATTTCCTGCACCACAGTTATATGAAGCAATTACCAAAGTCCAGTCATGATAAATATTGTACATATCTTTCAGGTAATGGGCTGCAGCTATAGTAGCTTTTACAGGGTCACGACGCTCATCCACCAGACTGTTAATGGTTAAGCCATAGGCCTTTCCGGTACGGTACATAAACTGCCACATCCCGGTTGCCCCTACCCTTGACACTGCCCTTGGATTTAAGGCAGACTCAATAATGGCCATGTATTTTAATTCAATTGGCAAATCATAATAATCCAGTATCTCTTCAATCATCGGAAAATAATAATCCGACAAACCAAGCATAACTTCAAGTTTATCTTTTTTCTTGTTGGTATAAACATTGATGTAATTTTTTACAAAATTATTATAAGTCAAAGGAATAACAGCAGGTATCCGGCTAAGTCGCTCAATATAAACAGAGTCAGGATACTGAGAAGGTAAAGTATCATTTTCATAGTCCCCAACCAAAAGGGAGGTGTCATTTCCAATTGAACTTTGAACATACCACAGGTTCATCAAACTTTCCAGGTTATCAGAAAAATTAGAAAGTTCCAGTTCTTCAGTAACAGAAACAGAATCAGGCTTCAAGACATCGGCAGAATATCCTGTTTGCAAAAAACCACTTATAACAAAAACCCAAAACATCTGAGAGTATTTTAAATTCAAATTCATCTTTATTATACAAATATTTAAAATTTCAAACTAAATTGTAAACCTACTGTATTATATTTCCCGGGGTATGAAAACAATTTCGGATCTACCCTCAAAGAAATATCATGTGATATATCATAATTTAAGAGATAGGCATCTACTGTTGCATCAATAATGGTAAGCACATACCATCCTGCGGTTAAAATAACAGACAGGTCCCTGTACCTCTTGTAAAAATTCATATTATTCTCCAACTGGGTTTTAAACCACTCTTCATTTTCCCTAGAATAACTATCTGAGGGTTGTGAAGGATCAAAAGACCCAGGATCCACATTAGGACCAATCAAATCAAGATAACTATTTGTATTTGCCTCATCATCAATAAAGTCAATATAAGCCTGCTTATATTCATTGTAATGCGATGCATTGAAGTAAATAAAATAACCAAATACCCCAAAGCCTGCATAAACAATTGGAATTTTCCAATACTTTTTATTATAAGCCTGCCCAAGCCCCGGAAGTACAGCAGAATACAAACTTGCCTTTCGGGGCGAATGATCCACCACCACCACACTTTTCACCGACTCCTTATTTTCCGGTATCCTTTCAAATTCTGACTGTGCAAAAGCACTGAAATCAGAAAAACTTCCGAAATATAAAACCAAAAGGAGCAAACGCCAACTCTTCATCAATCCAAAAATTACATGTTTGCTGTAAATATACAGTATAATACGGACAAGCCGTAGATTTTGTTGCCTATGGAGATGGTTTTTTTCAAAGTAATATATTTTATACCAGGAAGCAAATTGTTCAGGATTCTAAAACTTTAATAAATTATGGGGTTTTTACTCACATAAAAAAAGTGTTCTCCGATAAAAATCTGGAATATAGCCTATATTGAAATACCATAAAAAAAGCCCGGATAATCTTGTGCAGTCAATGTTTAATAATACCTACCTGTATTGTCCAATCCAAGCCGCAATGTAAGGACTCCTGGTCAGCAGCACTGTTAAAGAAAAGCAAAGCCAGCTAAACAGGTTTATACAATATAAATGTATGAAAGTTTCAAAGGGAAATAGCACATAGACTGTCACAAAAAAGGAAAGAGGAACCGGTCAATGTTATTTAGGGATTGGCATTTGATAATTTTTTTCAGTCTTTAATTTTATCAAAAACACCTATAATCTCCTCCAATTCTTCACCTGAGCTGAAGGGAATAACAATCTTTCCTTTGCCCTTATCATTCATTCTAAACTGAACCCTGGAAGAAAAAAAGGAGGATAGCTGTCTTTCCAGCTCTTCAAATTCCTCTAAAAGATTTGAGCTTTTATTTTTACCAGCCTCTGTTTCAAGCTTATCATAGTTCATTTTTCGCACCAGGCTTTCCACCTTTCGTACTGAAATATCTTCCGCAATAATACGGTAAAAAATATTTATCTGATCTACAGAATCCTCAATATTGACCAAAGCACGGGCATGACCCATGGATATTTTCTTTTCACTAATTCCCAGCTGAATCTCAGCCGGCAACTTTAATAAGCGCAAGTAGTTTGTAATAGTGGACCTTTTTTTTCCTACCCTTTCACTAAGGTTTTCCTGTGTTAGTTTACATTCCTCAATAAGGCGCTGATATGAAATTGAAATCTCGATAGCATCCAGGTCTTCTCTTTGGATATTCTCTACAAGAGCCAGCTCCAGCATATCCTGATCATCAGCACTTCTTACAAATGCAGGAATCCTCTTTAAGCCGGCAATAAAAGCTGCCCGATACCGACGTTCCCCGGTTATTAGCTGGTACTTCCCTTCTTCCAGCTCACGTACAGTAATGGGCTGAATAATTCCTAATTTGCTAATGGAAGAGGCAAGTTCCTTAATTTTATTTTCATCAAATTTCGATCGGGGCTGAAAAGGATTGATCTCAATATTTACCAAATCAATTTCATTTATGCTACCAATCTTTCTAAACTTTTCCCTGTCTGCATCATCAATTAAAGCACCTAATCCCCTACCTAATGCGTTCTTTTTTACCATAAATAATTAATTTTAATAAAAATCTTTTTGAAAAGCCTGTTTATTAAAGGTCCGTCCATTTGAAATCGATAAAGATCTGTCACCAGGATTTACTGGATGATTTTTTCAGATACAGGAATTTTGGTTTTCTCATTTTTCTGAAGAATTTCCCGTGCAAGGTTCAAATAGTTTATTGCGCCTTTTGAATTAGCATCATAGAGTAAAGCCGGCTTACCAAAACTGGGTGCTTCCCCTAGTTTGATATTCCGCTGAATGATGGTATCAAAGACCATCTCCTGAAAATGTTTTCTAACCTCGTCAACAACCTGATTGGAAAGTCTTAATCTCGAATCATACATGGTAAGAAGAAAACCTTCAATTTCCAGGTCTGGATTAAGCCTGTTTTGAATGATTTTTACGGTATTCAGTAATTTCCCAAGCCCCTCCAGTGCAAAGTACTCACATTGAACCGGAATAATAACAGAATCAGCAGCTGTTAAAGAGTTTACTGTGAGTAATCCCAGTGAAGGAGAACAATCGGTTAAAACAAAATCATAATCATTCTTAATCCCCTTAAGTACCGATTTTAATTTATATTCCCTGCTAGGGAGATTCAGCATTTCAATCTCAGCACCTACCAAATCAATATTAGCGGGAAGAATATCAAGTCCATCAATTTCACTATTCAAAACAATATCCTTTGGATTAACTTCATCCACCAGACATTCATAAATACTGGTTTTGATATTCCTGACGTCAAAGCCAATACCTGATGTTGAATTTGCCTGAGGATCAGCATCAACAATTAATACCTTATAGTCCAGAACAGCAAGGCTGGCAGCCAGATTTATAGCTGTTGTGGTTTTTCCTACTCCGCCTTTTTGATTTGCTATAGCAATGGTTTTCCCCATTAATGTTGTTTTAGTTACAAAATTGAGCTCTCAAAATTACAATAATATGGATTGCATGAATTTTACATTGAATTGGAATTGTGAACATTCCATCCTGTTTTATGAACACATTATTAACAATTGATTATTGATAACTAATTTTGAAAAGCACTAAAATTACTGGGATACAGGAGCTAACATAATGATTACCAACAAAATTAGTTATAAAACCAGACTTAATTTCAATTATCAAAAAAGCTACCAAATATAAACATGCTAGAGAGGAATAATGTGCTTATGCTTCAGACGAATAAATCCAGGATTGTTATTAATGAAATGAGATATCTCCCGGGGAAACTTACTATTTAG
>JAOZKQ010000172.1 GCA_029935275.1 Bacteroidales bacterium
CACCAAATATTACAGCTCCTTCCTTTGCACAATGTCGCGGACCTCGTGAAGTTGCTTTTACTGCAACATTTGGTGAAGAGGTCATGTCTCCGGAAAGAACAGACATTAGAGATACAAAATGTCTGGTACTGATTGGCTCGCATATTGGAGAAAATATGCATAACGGGCAAATTCAGGAAATGTCAGAAGCCATTGATAAAGGTGCTACTATTATAACAGTGGATCCCCGGTTTTCAACAGCAGCATCCCATTCCAAATTCTGGTTACCCATTAAACCTGCTACAGACATGGCTTTGCTATTGGCATGGATCCATGTAATTATTAAAGAAGAACTGTACGATAAAGAATATATTCAAAAGTATGCTTATGGTTTTGATCAGCTTAAGGATCATGTGAAAGATATGACCCCGGAATGGGCTTATGGAATAACAACAATTGAGCCTGAAGTAATACGGAAAACCGCCAGGGAGATGGGAGCAGCTTCCCCTTCAGTTATTATACATCCCGGGAGACATGTTACCTGGTATGGTGATGATACCCAGCGTTCAAGGGCTATTGCTATTTTGAATGCATTAATGGGGTCCTGGGGACGCAGAGGGGGCTTCTTTAACCCTGAGGGAGTTCATTTGCCAAAATACCCCGCTCCTGAATACCCAAAACCTCAAAAATCATGGAAGGATGCTTTTCCCGGTCAGTATAACCTGGTTAACGAAGTATTAACAACCGGGATTTGTGATGCGACCATACCTGGGCCTGATCTGGGTTGTAACCTTAAGGCCTGGATCATTTATGGAACCAATTTGTTGGCTTCCTTGCCCAATCAGAAAAAAACGATTGAAGGGATTAATAATCTTGAATTTATGGTAGTGATTGATACCATGCCTATGGATATTACAGGCTATGCTGATGTTGTACTACCAGAATGTACATATCTTGAGCGTTACGATGGTATTAGAACTTCACCACACAGAGAGCCCAATATTGCGTTACGAATGCCTGCAGCAGAACCAAAATATGATTCCAAACCTAATTACTGGATTGCTAAAGAGCTGGGTAAAAGACTTGGATTAGAAGATTATTTCAAGTGGAACACTTTTGAGGAAAAACTGGACTGGCAATTAAAGAAAGTGGGCTCATCATTGGACGAAATGAAAGTCATGGGTGTTAAAAAAATGTCCAGGGAATATAATGATCTTTATTCTTTGAATGGAGAAGATTATGAGTTTAATACAAATACAGGGAAGATTGAGCTGTATTCAACAGAACTGGCGAATGAAGGATTTGATCCAATTCCAAAATATACTCATCATCCTGAACCGCCTCAGGGCTATTACAGGCTAAATTATGGAAGGGCGCCGATGCATACTTTTGGCCGTACGGCTAATAACCCGAATTTAACTGCCTTGAAAAAAGAAAATTCAGTTTGGGTAAATCCTCGTGTTGCAAAAATATGGGATTTGAAAAACGGTCAGTATGTGTGGTTAAAAAATCAGGACAGTGTAGTTTCATCTTTCCCGATTAAGGTGAGGGTAACCGAGAGGATACGTTGGGACTCGGTATATATGGTTCATGGTTTTGGCCATATGGAAAAACGCCTTAGCAGAGCTTATGGAAAAGGGGCCAGCGATTCGGAATTAGTTACCCATGTGATGACTGACCCTATTATGGGAGGTACAGGTATGCGGGGTAATTTTGTTACTTTTATCTTAAATGATCCAAAAAAGGAGGTTGCGTCATGAGATATGCAATGGCTATAGATACAAAAAAATGTGTTGGTTGTGGCGACTGTGTGGTTGCTTGTCAAACAGAAAATAATGTTCCAATTGGTTATTGTCGCGACTGGGTAGTTGAGAATGTTGCCGGGACTTATCCACGAATTGAACTGGAAATCAGGTCAGAGCGCTGCAATCATTGCGAAAATGCACCTTGTGTAAGATGTTGCCCTACCGGTGCCAGCCATATAGTTGAGGGAGGAGTGGTACTTGTAGAGAACAATAAATGTATTGGTTGTGGTGCCTGCATTGAATCTTGTCCTTATGATGCGAGATATTCACACCCTGATGGTTATGTTGATAAATGTACTTTCTGTCTTCACCGGGTTCAAAAAGGCCAGGATCCTGCTTGCGTTTCGGTTTGTCCGACAAATTGCATGTATTTTGGGGATATGGATAACCCCAATAGTGATGTTTCAAAAGTTCTGGCTACACGTAAGTTTAAAGTACTTGCACCTGAGGCAGGAACCAATCCACAAATTTATTATTTGATTTAACCAGGTTCAAAAAGTTAACAAATACTCGGATAAATATAAAAATTTAAATCTATGAATGAAGAATTGATTGTAAGTGGTCGAATGAATCCGGGAATTGATCCCTATTTGCATATATGGCATTGGCAAATACCCTTGTATCTTTTTCTTGGGGGAGTTGCAGCAGGTTTACTTTTTTTCACTTCTCTTTATTATATTCTTGGAAAAGAAAAAGAACTGCCTACTGCAGTTAAATGGGCAAGTTTCCTTGCTCCGGTAGCATTGGTTATTGGCTTGTTTGCTTTATTTCTGGACTTGAAACATAAGTTGTTTTTCTGGCAGTTATATACAACGATCAGGATATCTTCACCTATGTCATGGGGTGCCTGGACTCTTATGCTGATAACTCCTTTAGCATTTGTATGGAGTGCCAGTTACCTGAGAGAATTGGTTCCTGCCTGGGACTGGAAGTTAAAAATTCTATATGATTTTGAGAAATTGATAATTAAATATCGTAAAGTAATTGCCTGGATGATGATCATTTTATCTATTATATTGGGTATTTATACAGGGATATTACTATCAGCTTTTAATGCGAGGCCACTCTGGAATACCTCTCTTTTAGGCCCGCTGTTTTTAACTTCAGGTTTATCCACAGGTGCAGCTATAATTATGTGGATGTCAAAAGATCATGCCGAACGGGCACTTTTTAGTAAAATAGACCTGATCCTGATTGCCACGGAGTTATTTTTTATCATTCATCTTTTTATGGGATTTCTGGCATCAACCCAGGTACAGATCAATGCTGCAGAACTATTTCTGGGTGGTGAATTTACCGTGTCCTTCTGGGTATTTGTGATTCTTTTAGGCCTAGTACTTCCTGCATTTTTAGAGGTACTTGAGCTCAGGGGCTATAAGGTGCCGGTAGCAATTCCTGCAATACTTATTCTATTTGGTGGATTGATGTTCCGGTTCATTATGGTTGAGGCGGGCCAGATTACAAGGTACTTGTATTAAACAGATAAATTTTTAGATAAATTTTATATTATGCAAACAAAAATGGAAGACAGAAGTAATCATTACATTAATCCCTATTTTGGAGGTGTTTTGTTGGGATTATTATTACTCATTACCATATTTATTACAGGCAGGGGCCTTGGGGCCAGTGGTGCCGTAAAAAGCACCGTTGTTGCTACTGTTGACAGGGTAGCTCCGGCTTATGCCCAGGATCAGGGTTATCTTAAAAAGTTTATTAGTGATGATAACCATCCAATGAACAACTGGCTTGTTTTTGAAACAGTGGGTATTTTTGTCGGAGCATTTTTGTCAGGACTTTTTGCCGGCAGGGTGAAGAAGTTCAGGGTAGAACATTCTCCGAAAATTTCTGTAAAAACAAGACTTATATTTGCTACTTTAGGAGGAATGCTCTTTGGTTTTGGTTCTCAGTTTGGCCGGGGTTGCACCAGTGGAGCTGCCCTAAGTGGAACAGCAACTTTTGCTACTGCTGGTCTTGTGTCAATGGCAATGATCTTTGGTGGAGGATATTTGTTCGCTTATTTCTTTCGTAAATTGTGGATTTGATCAATAAACAGATAATAGGAGTTTTAAAAAATTGAAAATATATATATTATGGGTCCTTTAATTGCAAATGGTTATATTGATCCTGCCTGGAACAATGTAATTGCTTTATTAGTAGGTATAGCATTTGGTTATATTCTTGAAGCCAGTGGTTTTTCATCCTCAAGAAAGCTTGCCGGAGTTTTTTATGGTTACGACTTTGTCGTTTTAAGAGTTTTTATGACAGCTGTGATGGTTACTATGATCGGCCTTATTTATTTTAGTTATATGGGTTGGATAGACCTGAGTGAAATTTTTATTTTACCAACCTTCATGACATCAATAGTTGTTGGTGGTATTATTATGGGGCTGGGTTTTGTGATGGGTGGTTATTGTCCGGGGACCAGTTTTACAGGGGTTGCAATTGGTAAGTTGGATGCTGTGTTTTTTACCGGAGGGCTTTATTTGGGAATTTTCATTTTCTCTATGATATTCCCCTGGGTTGAAAAAATATATTATGGGGGTGAGCAAGGTCCGGTCACAGTGATGGAAACATTTGGAATTTCAAGAGGTTTATTTGCATTTCTTTTTGTAATAGCGACCATTATGGCGTTTCTGATAGCTTCAATTGTAAAGAAAAAAGTTAAAGATATAGAACTTTAATATATAAAACCGGAGTAAGTATGAATGCCACTTGTTCTTCAACAAGGTATTAAAAAATTTATTGATATGAATAAAACATATTTTTTTCTAATTATTTTAGTTATTTCTCTGGGAGTAGGTGGCTTATTCCTTCCGGAGAGTACATATACAAAAGAAATTTCACCTGATCAGTTGTTTTTAGAAATGAATGATCCCTCCAGGTTTGTTACCACTGAACAGGTAGCAAGGGCAATTATTGAAGGAGACCCTACTATTTTAATTGTAGATACCCGGTCTTCTGATCAGTATAAAGCCTTTAACTTGCCGGGATCAGTTAATATTCCATTGGAGGAGCTAATTGATTCTACAGGAAAAATAAACGAAAAGTGGGAAGATTACCTGGGGATAGAAGGTATGTACACTGCTTTTTATTCAAACGGTGATGTTTGTGCAGATCAGGTTTGGGTATTGTGTACCAGGTTAGGAATTGAAAATATGTTTGTTATGAAAGGTGGTCTGAATAATTGGGTGGAAACGATACTGAGACCTCAGCCACCGGCACAAACATCACCAAGAGAGGAATTTGCATTGTATGATTTTAGAAAAGGTGCAAGTATGTATTT
>JAOZKQ010000173.1 GCA_029935275.1 Bacteroidales bacterium
GACCAAAGAGTAAAAGAAAAACAGTACGACATTTTATTTCAGGACATGTCAGGTTCAGGGATGAGCCAGCTAAGTTATATACAGGTTCAACGACATGTGAAAGAAATTGCAACGGTTTTCTACAATAAGGAACCAGACGAACCACGCGTAGCTATTTATTCTGAAAACAGTATTGAATCTGCATGCTGTGACTTAGCCTGCCTGTTTTATGATATTTTTGACACACCCCTGAATGCCAATTTTTTTAATAAAGAAATCCTAAGTTCTATTTTCAAGCAGGTTAACACAAACATCGTTGTTACAGATACTGCCCAGCGATTTAATATTCTGGAAGATCTTAGAAAAGAATATAAATTAAATTTCTCCATTTTTGTCACTGACTCCAATATTCTTTTAAAAGATCCGAAGGATTACTTTCTGGGGGAGCAAAGCAAAAGTTACAGAGACTCGGAAATAACAGCAATACTCGGTAAAAGAACAAAAAAAGACATCTCAAGTGTTGCTACAACAATGTTTACCTCAGGTAGTACCGGCCTCCCTAAAGGTGTTTCTTTTTCAATATACAATCTGGTATCTAAAAGATTTGCAAGAGGTGCTGCTCTCCCTTCCATTGGGAATAGAGAAACTATGCTCTGCTATTTGCCCCTTTATCATACCTTTGGAAGATACCTTGAAATGCTTGGAACCATTTACTGGAGAGGGAAATATGTATTTGTAGGGAACCCTTCAAAGGAAGTTCTTCTGTCTCTATTTCCGAAAATTAATCCCAGCATTTTTATTAGTATCCCTTTAAGATGGGAACAGTTAGGAGAAGAAGCCAATGCCAAAATGGGAACTATCAATGATCAGGAACAACGTAAAAAAATCCTAAAGAAAGTTGTAGGGAAACGTTTAAAATGGGGACTATCAGCTGCTGGTTACCTGGAACCAAAAATATTCCGCTTTTTTCAGGATAATGGAGTTAAGCTTTGCAGCGGTTTCGGAATGACAGAAGCAACAGGAGGAATTACCATGACACTACCCGGTGAATATTACAATGATTCAACTGGTATTCCTTTACCCGGAGTTGACACCCACTTTAGAGAGAATGGAGAACTTGAAATTTCAGGACACTATATTGCCCGCTACCTTGACAAAGCCGGACCGGGAGATCAGATACCATTTCCCGGTAAAGAAAAAAAGAAAAAATATTTACCCACTGGTGATATATTTAAGGTTACAAAAAATGGCCATTACTCAATAGTTGACCGGGTAAAGGACATCTATAAAAACAATAAAGGCCAAACCATTGCACCCCGTACCGTAGAACAGAAGTTTATTGGTGTTCCGGGTATTAAGCGCACCTTTCTCGTTGGTGATGCAAAACCATATAATACCCTGTTAATTGTACCTGACATGGAGGATCCTGTTCTTAAAGCATCTGGAGCATTCGAAAACAAACAGGAGTATTTTCATCAAATAGTAACTGCTGCCAACAAAAATCTCGCACCTTTTGAAAGGGTAATTAACTTTTTACTTCTGGAAAGGGATTTTGATCTTTCTAAAGGAGAACTTACACCAAAGGGCTCCCTTAACAGAAAGTCCATTAGTACTAATTTTGAAAAGGAAATTGAAAAACTTTATCAAAGAAACTATATTTTACTAAAAAACAATTCATTAAAAATAAAAATACACAGATGGTTCTACCGGGACCTGGGGATTTTAGAAACGGATATTGCCCTCACCGGGGAAGGATTGGAAAATAAAGTTTCCGGGTTAATACTTCCATTAAGAAAAGAGGAAAAAGAGAACATGTACCTTATAGGTGACCTTATGTACAGAATAAATGATGATACCATTGAACTTGGTTTATTTGCCAGGCAACCAAGATTATGGATCGGCAACCCCTGCCTTATTAAATTTAGTCCATGCAAAGAAGGATGGGACATACCCCTTAATAAAGTTTCAGCCCAGGTATTTTTACCGAAAAAACAGGTTAGATCTTACCCCCACAATAAATTTCCAAATTTAAGCTTCGTCAAAGACCAAAAAATCAATTTTATCAACAATCTGCTATGTTGTTCATTATTCTCAGAAGCATCCACGGCTCTTTCCTGCACCAGACAAATAGGTGATATTTTTGGTGATTATGATGAGAAAATTGCCGTCATCATCAGACGACGCCTTGAAGCATTATCCTGCCATAAAGATGAGCAGGTCAGGACACAGGCTTATCAGACACTTCTGCTAAAAGATCCGCATAATGATTACAGTAAAATGTTCCCTACATTTATTCAATCCGGGCAATCTTTCTTAACAGAAAAGTCAATAAAAGAAATAGCAAGTAAAGAAATTGGAAAACATAAGCTTGAATCTCTACGTCAACGACTTTTCACATACCGGAAACAACTAAGCTGGCCGGCAGATCCCGAAATACAAAAACAGTTCAAATACCTGCTCAGGTTGCTTTACCATTTTGCTATGGAAAACCTGGATTATTACATCCCTATAAGATCAGAACTGGCAAGCTGGATTCTGCATAGAAAGGATCCTGTACTTGCTCATGTTGCAAAAAAATATTTTATAGAACTTAACCAATATTTTGAAAAACAAACGTGTAAAGATTTTAACATCCTGGAGGAAGAAGAATGGAACGAAAAGCTATGGTTTGATCCAGGAATTGTAGAAGAAGAAAAAGAGAATATTAAAGATATCTTTATTGGCACTTACTTTCTTCAGCAATCAGTTAAGTTAGCTTATGGCGAAGATAGTTTTAAACTTGTCGATATTCCTAAAAATGAGATCTGGATTACTAAACTTTCCTCTAATTTTTATTACAGAAGGTATAGAGTAAGCATCAATACTACCGGAGGGAAACATTATGATCTTAACCTGATGCTAAATGATAAACTTCAGGAACCTGCAGGAATGGAAATGATTTACCTTTGGGCAGCCATTTCAGGCCACTCTTACGGGAGCCTTAGTTTACCTTCCCTTGGATGCTCTCAACCCAGGATGGGGGCAATTACAGCAAGACATATGAGTGAACTTACCTGCTGGGACAAAATACGGGAATACGCAGGGCTGCATTACTCCCTTGGCCACCTTAACAAGCCAAATGCATGGAAAAAACTAATAATAAAGGCCATAAAGGTGTATTTTAAAATTTGGGAACAAAGCAACTATCAGTTGCTCCCGGGCTTAATAACTCCGGAAAATGTTGTCGTTCCTGAATTAGATTACCTGGATACTGCTACCATTCAGTCACTCACAGGAACCACTAAGTATGAATCCACTCTCTCATTGGTACAACCGCTTGTATGGAATTTTTACAATAAAACTACTTCCCATTACCCATGGTGTAATAAGCAATTAGATTTAAACTGGATTTTTGATGCTTGTATTGAAATATTGGGACAGGAAAAATCAAATATATTTTTAAAGGAGCTTAAGGAAGAGCTTGAAGGGAAAGCTTTAATTTTGTATGATGACCTGAATCTACAACATGAACTGGAAAATTACATTAAAAGAAGAGAGGAAAAATATTATTTACCAATTGCCCTTTTTAATGCTATTGATCAATATAAAGAATGGGAAAGCCTGAACCCGGGAGCAACCTCATTTGCTAAAGAGCAAATGATCTTTGAACTTTCGAGTTTATTCAGATTATACAAGTTTCCTGAAATTGTACGATATAATTTTTATTATAAGACATATTTTAATACGCATGATAAAGCTGTAAAAAATGCATTTAAAGATTTATTACTAAGAATCAATGAGAACGTTACTATCCCTGCATTTCAACACACTGAACTTTCCGATCTTCAATCCACCCTCAGCTGCGAAGAAGACAGCCAGGTTTTCAGCAGGATGGTTTTTTCCAGATTGCAAAACTATCAGAAAATTGACCTCCTTAAAATTGGAGAGGACAAAGATGAACATATTGTAGTAACTACCGAGCTAACTGATAAAAACGGAATAAAATATAATGTCAGGGAGCCCATTGACCCTTCAGAGATAGGACAATTATACCGTTTGTTTTTTGAGGAAAATTACCCTAAATCTATCTCTGAAATGGATAAGCATATACTGGTTCTTGATAAACATGACCATGTAATAGGTGGGCTTTGTTATATTCCTCTGGAAAATGACATTGTACTTCTTGACGGTGCCGCCGTGACCACATCGCTTAAAGGAAGAGGAATTGGGAGTGCTATGATTGAGGACTTCAGTGCGCGGATGGCCGTAATAGGCACAAAAGTCATTAAAGCCCACTACCTGCATGGGAGTTTTTATCTTAAACTAAATTTTAAAGTTGATAAAAAATGGGGTGCATTGGTTAAGTTTTTGTAAGGTTACATTGAGGGCATTAAGACAGTTTACAATGAAATTTATTCTAATAAGGGGTATAAACCCAATAAAAGTATGTGAATGAAAAACCATCAAAATTAACCCAACAAAAGCAATTTTCTTCATCATAAACTTTTAAACTACTTTCAATAACTTACCTAAAATAATAATAGGATTCCAAATATAAAAAACACCCCGACTATAACAGTGGGGGTGTTTTCATAGTTTTATCAATCACCCGGGGGTGAAAAGAAAATCTTTGAAGTCAGCTTATTTCTTACCAAAGGCAATATCTTCAAGCATAGCTGTAGTCAGGGACTTAGGCCTTTCAAGAGGATATCCAAGTGCACGGTCCCATACAATATTAGAAAGAACCCCAATTGCACGTCCAATTGCAAATAAAACAGTATAAAAATCATACTCACGAAGGCCATAATGCCATTGAATTACTCCGGACTGAGCATCAACGTTTGGCCAGGGATTCTTAGCTTTTCCGTGCTCCCTTAAAATATCAGGAACTACCTCATAAAGAATATTTACATATTCAAAAATTGGATCATCTGCCAGGTGCTTCAGACAGAATTCTCTTTGAGCAGTATATCTGGGATCAGTTTTACGTAAAACAGCATGTCCATAACCAGGAATAACCTGACCTGAATTCAATGTATCCCAAACAAATTTAGTCATCTCCTCCTTGTTAGGTGTTTTGCCACCCATCTTTT
>JAOZKQ010000174.1 GCA_029935275.1 Bacteroidales bacterium
CCACCAAGCTCAAGAGATACCGGGGTCAGGTGCTTTGATGCAGCTTCCATTACTTTGCGGCCTACATATGCACTGCCGGTAAAGAAAATATAATCGAACTTCTCATTGAGTAAAGCCTGTGCACTTTCCCGGGAACCATTAATTATGGAGATATATTCAGGAGGAAAATTCTCAGAAATAATTTCTTCCATAAGCTTTGCAGTAGCCGGAGTATTGGACGATGGCCTTAAAAAAACACAATTTCCGGCAGCCATTGCACCTGCCAGTGGTGCAAAAAGTAGTTGAAAAGGATAATTCCAGGGAGCAAGTATCAGTACCTGTCCATATGGCTCAGGGAGTATGCAGCTTTTTGAACGGAATAACAGAAGAGGGGTCCTAACTGTTTTTTTTCGGCTCCACTTTTTTAAATTTGCCAGTAAAACCCTGATTTCTTTTAACACCAACCCTATTTCAGTTGACCAGACTTCATACTCCGATTTGTGCAGATCTTCCCATAGCGCTTCCTCAATTTTGTGCTGATTTTGAAGAATAAGCTCCTTTAGCTTTTTTAAATTCTTCTTTCTGAAAGCAATATCTTTTGTAGTATTTGTCTTAAAGAACTCTTTCTGTTTTATAACGAACTCCGGTATTTGCTCAATCTTCATCTCCTTGTTTTTTTGAAAGTATTCTAATTTGTTGGTCTAAGCTAACATTTGTATTTCCTTCTTTCTCAGGGATAAGGCTCATGGCATATTCAGCAATTGATGAAATGCTAAAGCTTGGATTTACACCAGGGTTGGATTGTAGAACAGAACCATCCAGTATGTACATATTGGGGTAGCCAAAAACCTCAAAACGTTCATTTATTAATCCTTCATCTTTGTTTTTACCCATTGGGCTTCCACCCAAAATATGTGCTGTAGTTGGTCGGTCAAAGAAAACTTCGAGAAGGTTATTTTGTGCAACGCCCCTGACTTTTTTAGCAAAACGTTCCATTACTTCCTGTCCTATGTCAATATATGCCGGCACCTTTTGGTCTCCTTTGTTTTTTATTTTTAGAGAGCCTCCCAACAAGCTTTTCTTCCAGAAAACCCTCATGCTGTTATTATAGGATTGCATTACAAGGAAAACAACGGCATTAGTTGACCAATTAAAAGAAAAAATAATTTTTAAAAAATTGATTGGATTAATTAATGTTTTTCCTGCAAGTTTAAAGGTTCGAAGCAGAGGGGTGCTTGCATTTTTTACTGCCAGGCCAAAAAATGACTTCATTGCATTTGATCTGTCCGGATATTTTACAATTTCAATATGGGTGTGTGGATCGGGATTAAAGACAGAAGTAATTGCCAGGCCGTTATTTAGTTTTTCTTTGGCTCCGGAAACAGCACAAAGTGTTTCTGAATTGGTGCGGATATTATATCCGAGTTTGTCTGACAGGTTTGGCAGTGATTTGTATTTAAACTTTTGTTTTAAAAGAAGTTCCATTGATCCAAGCGTTCCTCCGGAAATAACAATACCCCTGGTTTTAAGCAAGCTTTTATTATAATTGAATAGTCCTGTAGTGGATTTTATTTCAAGAGAATAAACATCATTTTTAAGATGTATTTTTTCCACTTTTGATTCAGCAATAATCCGGGTGCCAAACTTTTCAGCAAAATGGAGATAATTTTTATCAAGTGTATTTTTTGCGTTTTCACGACAACCAACCATGCAACCGGCACATTCAGTACAACTCGCCCTTAGTGGTCCAAGTCCACCAAAGTAGGGGTCTTTTTCCTCCTTTGTATCTTCAAGATAAACACCAACATTTACATTTGTAAAGGTATCCATGCTGTTATAGTCTTTGGCAATTTCCTGCAAATAAAGATCTTCAGGATTTCTTTTGTTATAAAGGGTCCGTCCAAGCATAAAAGCAGCCTTATCGTAAAAAGGTTTCAGCTTTTTTCCCCAGTCAGGAAAGTCGGCCCATTCGCCGGCTTTGAAAAATTCATCGGGTGGATAAAACAGGGTATTGGCATAAACCAGGCTCCCACCACCAACGCCTACTCCTGTAAGAATACTTGCATTTTTAAAGAAGGAAAGCTGTTGGAACCCAAACATACGTAATCGGGGTAACCACAGGTATTTGAATAGGTTAATATTCTTTTTGGGGAAATCTTTTGTCCGAAATCTTTTTCCTTTTTCAACAACACACACTGAATATCCTTTTTCAGCCAGTCGCATTGCTGAGATACTTCCACCAAAACCAGAGCCTATAACAATATAATCAAAAACCTCATCCATAATAAGTTTGCAAACTTAATCAATTTTATAGGATGTTTCAGGTGAAGGAATAAAATTTGGTAGTTTCTAATTTAAGGGGACTTCTAAGAATTCCTTTCTTTCAAGAAACAAGGATAATGAATAAGATGCAAGGGACATTACAAAAAACTTTCTTCTGTAATATATGTATGCCTTGATTGGTAAAAATATTTAGAAATAACTTTAATAAGTTTATTAGGAAGCACTGGTTTGGTAAGAAATTCATTGCATCCGGCAATAAAACATTTTTCCCGTATTTCTTTGGATGTATAGGCTGTAATAATGATTACCGGCGTGGTATTTTTTTGTTTTCTGATTTCCCTTGTTACTTCAATTCCATTTATGAAAGGAATTAATACATCCATGAGAATCAGGTCTATTTCGTTATTTTCACGAATAAGTTTTAAGGTTTCATGCCCGTTTTTTTCCCAGATCAGGTTGGCTCCGGTTCTTTTGAGAAGAGACTTAAAGTAAAGATAATTTGCCTCATCATCTTCAACAATCAAGATGGTCTTCTCATCCCAGTCATGCATTTTTTCGTTTATCACAGTTCTTAAATTCTATGTTTCCAAAGTAGGTTTTTAGAAGAAATAAAATAACACATATTTAATAAGCTGGGGAAAATAACTTATGATTACTTTTCAACAATTTTTAAAAAATTAGATTAAATAGTTGAAAACATAATATTTATCTATAAATTGCTTTCCACAAGATTATAATTGTTGGTGTTGTGACTTTAGTTTCTGTAATTACCATTTTAGAAAAAATATAAAATGAAAAAAAAATCAAGATCAATTGCTTTTCGCTTAACCTTTTATGTCTTAACAGGTGCTTTCATAATGTTTAGCATTCTGGTGAGTATAAACTACATGATTTCCTTTACTATGTATATGAGATCTGCGGTTTTAACTGCTGAAAAAATACAGGAAAATACGTTTGACAGAGTTGAATCTAAAGTAACAAAAATTGAACATGTAACCGAACAATTAAAATCAATACTTGAAGCAGAAACTTCTTTAACTGTTAATGATATTGAACCATTACTGAAGCAATTTGTAAATGATTATGAAAGAATTGCCGGTTCTGCGCTGGTATTGGACTATGAAAATGAAAATGGAGAACCTTTTTTTTTATTTATGTATTATTCCGGGGAAAATGATACAATTATTTTTTCCCATGACAGAGAACTCATTTATAACAGTCTTTATAAAATCCCTATCAGGTTAGATACAGCATTTTGGTCTAAACCTCACTATGACCCCGTTAATAATACGGATAAACTGGTTACTTATTTTACCCCCCTCTATAAAGATGACATGCTCATAGGTATGTTATCGGCAGATATTCGTCTTCAATGGCTGGATAATTTGCTGGCTTCAATGAAATTGTATGAAACAGGTTTTGCTTTTCTGATTTCACAAGATGGACTTTTATTAACCCATCCTGTTGATAAAGATTTAATAATGAAAACTACAATTCAGGATATTGCAAAAGGGGAAGAAATGGATATGAGCCAGGAAGAAATTAATAAGATATTACAGGATTTAGAACAACGAAAAGAGGGAATGGCTGAAATTAAAGAAAGTTATATTTTCAAAGGGAAGGCTATCCTTATTTATCGTCCTATGGATGTTCTAAATGGAACAATTATTATGTTAATTCCCAGGGATGAGGCCCTTAAGGGTCTTTACAGGCTTACCTTTATTTTGTTGAGTATTGCCGTTATTAGTTTTATGTTGTTAGTTATAAGTGTATATTTTATAATTAAAAAAAATCTGTCCCCCTTAAAAGAATTAACCAAAGCAGTTAGAAAAGTTGGTGAAGGTGATTTTAATGTAGATATACCAAAACCTAAAAAACTGGATGAAATAGGGAATCTTAGCCTTGCTTTTGAATCGATGAAGGATAATCTCAAAAAGCATGTTATTCTTTTGGATGAAAGCACCTCAGAGAGAAATAAAGTTGAATCAGAGATCCTTGTGGCAGATAAAATCCAGAAGAATATCCTGGCTCAGTCATCTCATCCGGATATAATAAAAACAGGCATGGATATACATGGGCTCCTGATGCCTGCAAGATTAATTGGAGGTGATTTCTACGACTTTTTTATGAAGGATGATCATCTTCTTTATTTTATTTTAGGAAGTGTTACCGGAAAAGGAATACCCTCGTCGATGTTTATGGGTATGACAAGGGCTTATTTCAGGAGTGAAGGAAAATATCAGAAAACTTCTGATGCAATGCTAAAAAAAATTAATCTTAATCTGGTTGCAAATAATCCTCAGGCCATTTTTGTTACCTTATTTTGTGGTATTTTGGATGTTCATTCCGGGCTTATTGACTATTGTAATGCTAGTCATACTTTTCCGTATTTAGTGAAAAAGGATGGGACTGAAACAGAACTGACCAGACAACATGGAGCACCGGCAGGCCTGGTAGAGGGGCAGGTTTATAAATCAGATAAATTGAAATTGAAAAAGGGGGAAAAACTTATTCTTTATACTGATGGAATTCCGGAATCCAGAAATGCGGAGGATGAAGCTTATGGCAAAGAAAGGCTAAAGGAATCTGTTAAAGAGTTAAACAAACATCAACTTTCTGCAAGAAAAATCTGTGATTTTATTTTAGGGAAAAATTTAGAATTTACCGGAGATAAAAAGCAAGAGGATAACAGGACAGTTTTGTGTATAAAATATGATTAATCCGATATCCTTTTAAATCCTCCTTCGCGTTCCGCTTCGGCGGACGAGATGGAAGTGGTTAAATT
>JAOZKQ010000175.1 GCA_029935275.1 Bacteroidales bacterium
GAATATTTCTAAATATTTTATTTTATGAATTGGATTGAAGCTTTAATCCTTGGGATTGTGCAGGGGTTAACTGAATTTTTACCGGTTAGTAGTAGTGGTCACCTTGAGATTGGGAAGTATTTATTAAATGTTGATGTATCTCAAAGTCTGGAATTTTCAATTGTAGTGCATGGGGCTACTGTTCTGAGTACCATTGTTGTTTTCCGGAAAGATATAGTAAGATTATTTAAAAGCTTTTTCACATTTGAGAAGAATGAAGAAACTGCTTTTGTATGGAAGATTTTTGTTTCCATGATACCTGTGGGAATTGTGGGTCTGTTTTTTGCGGACCAGGTGGAGCAGTTTTTTACCGGCAATGTGAGATTTGTAGGAGCAATGTTAATTGTAACAGCCTCGCTGCTTGCATTAACAATGTTTGCAAAGTCCAGAGAGAAATCAATTTCTTATTTGGATGCTTTTATTATTGGAATTGCTCAGGCATTAGCTGTTTTACCGGGGATATCGCGTTCAGGTGCAACCATTGCTACGGGACTAATGCTGGGCAATAAAAAGACAGATGTTGCCCGTTTTTCCTTCCTTATGGTTATTATCCCTATTCTGGGCATTAATTTTATCGAATTGTTTTCAGGAGAACTTAATAACAGTCAGGATATTAGTGGGTTTGTTTTATTTATTGGGTTTCTGGCAGCATTTATATCCGGATTACTGGCCTGTAGTTGGATGATAAGGATTGTTAAACGTGGGAACTTGTATTATTTTGCTGTATATTGTCTTATTATTGGAAGTATTGCTTTAATTTTTGGATAGTTTATGGGTTTATTAGAGGAGCAGGAATTATTTAAGGCAGGGAAAGTCTTGTCATTTGATAAGCCACTTAACTGGACATCTTTTAACCTGGTTAATAAGGTAAGGGTCCTTCTTAAATTTAATTTGAATATTAAGAAAATTAAGGTGGGCCATGCCGGCACCCTGGATCCTCTGGCTACAGGCTTATTAATTATTTGTACAGGAAAAGCGACCAAGCAAATAGTGCAATTCCAGGAAATGAAAAAAGAATATATTGCAACTATTGTGTTGGGTAAAACAACACCCTCTTATGACCTGGAGACGGAAGTTGATAGAGTTTTTGATATATCAGGAATTGATGAAGATATGGTTAAGGGAGTTTTAACTCAATTTGTTGGAGATATTGACCAGATTCCTCCTCTTTTTTCTGCAAAAAATATTAAGGGGCAAAGGGCTTATAACCTGGCAAGGAAGGGAGTGGTTAAAGAATTAGCCCCAAACAAAGTTACTATTGATGAGATTGAATTATTAGAATTCAACCTGCCTGAAATTATGATAAAAGTTCGCTGCGGAAAGGGTACTTATATCCGTTCCCTGGCTCGTGATATAGGTGAAAAGTTGGGAAATGGAGCTTATTTATCAAAATTAATCAGAACTAAAATAGGTGATTATGAGGTAGATAATGCCTGGAAGATAGAAAAATTTGAAGATAGCCTGAAAATGTTGTAACTTATTGCATTTTCTTACGTATAAGGTATCTGTCATTTGAATAAGTTATTTTATGGAATTATTAGATTTAAATATCTACTTTTTGCTTAACTAAGGGGTGCATAAATTAATTGAAAGTTCTTCATTATTATTGAAAAAAAACATATGAAATTATCACACTACAAATTTGAATTACCGGACGAATTAATTGCTCAATATCCTTCAGCTAACCGCGACGAAGCAAGGTTAATGGTTTTGCATAGAAAAACGGGTAAAATTGAGCATAAACAATTTAAGGATATAATCCATTATTTTGATAATAATGATGTTATGGTTTTTAATGATACGAAAGTATTTCCGGCCAGGCTTTTTGGAAATAAGGAGAAAACGGGTGCTGAGATTGAAGTTTTTCTTTTAAGGGAATTGAGCAGAGATATGCGTTTGTGGGATGTGATGGTTGATCCTGCCAGAAAGATCAGGATTGGAAATAAGCTTTACTTCGGTGAAAATGATATGTTAGTTGCTGAAGTAATTGATAATACTACATCAAGGGGAAGAACATTACGTTTTCTGTATGACGGGCCATATGACGAATTTAAGAAAACACTATTCAAGTTGGGCGAAACCCCTTTGCCTAAATTTATTAACCGGAAGGCGGAGCCGGAAGATATTGAAAGATATCAAACCATCTTTGCGAAGCACGAAGGAGCTGTAGCTGCTCCAACTGCAGGTCTTCATTTTAGCAGGGAGCTGCTTAAGCGACTGGAAATTATGGGAGTGGATTTTTCTTTTATAACACTGCATGTCGGTCTTGGGAATTTCCGCTCGGTAGATGTTGAAGATCTTACCAAGCATAAAATGGACTCAGAACAAATTATTATTTCTGAGAAAGCAACAAAAATAATTAACAAAGCAAAGAGGAATAAACAAAAAGTTTGCGCAGTAGGTACTACCGTATTAAGAACACTGGAAAGTTCGGTTTCTACAGAAGGTTATTTAAATCCTTTTGAGGGATGGACAAATAAATTTATTTTTCCTCCATATGAACCAATTATTCCAAACAGGATGATCACGAATTTTCATTTGCCACTTTCAACTTTATTAATGATGGTTTCGTCTTTTTCAGGTTATGACTTTTTATTCGAGGCTTACCGGATGGCAATTAAAGAAAAATATAGTTTTGGAACCTATGGGGACGCCATGCTGATTATTTAATTGAAAAGTTAATTTGATCAAATACATTACTAGAAATCTCTAAAAAGCTCTTTATATTCTGTAAGGCAGAGTATCCCTTGAATAGATTTGTTTTACAGAATATATTTATTCACAATTCATATACAAAAATTGAACTTGCATAATTTTTTATTATGCATGGGTGATGAATATACCTTAAAAAAGGAGATTAAAATCACCTTATTTTAGACCTGATTTATTACTTCTGTCAGAAGATAAATTGAAAGTTAGAAGGCTTTTAACTATACTGTTATTCTGTGTGTTATCTGTTTATTGCCAATATTCTCTATCCTTTGTTTTATCAATGCCATAATCATCAGGCATTTTCTCCATTATTTTCCAAACATTTAGTCCTCTAAACACGTAATTATAATCAATTTGGAACTTTTATAGTTGTTATTGATCGGTTATTTATGTTCAATTATCTGCATGGTGCAACCATTTGATAGCATTAAAAGTCTGATTATTAAGTGACAATACTTTTAAATTGAATTAGAACTAAACCATGAGGTATCGCCTCCTCTTGTTTGTTTTTCTATTGTCTGGTATATATACCGGACTGGAGGCGCAATGGCTCAATGGCTGGACTCACCGAAAATTAATAACCCTTGATAATACTCAGGTTTCCGGGGGTGTAGATTTAATTGATTTTCCTGTATTGATTGATATTACTGAAAATTCTCTTCGGACAATCCCGAGTTTGGGTATTGTTGAAAGCTCAGGTGGAGATGATTTTAGGTTTACTTCATCTGATATGACTACCCTTCTTGATTTTGAAATTGAAAAATATGATGAAGTAAACGGACAGCTTATCGCCTGGGTGAAAATACCTTTACTAGATTTTAATGACGATACAAAAATTTATTTGTATTTTGGGAATAGCATTGCTGCTGCTTATCCAAATCCGGAGAATACCTGGTCAAATAATTATACTGGGGTTTGGCATTTACATGATGATTTTATTGATGCAACAGTGAATAATAATGATGCGATCAATAATGGTTCCTCTGATCAATCTGGGTTTATTGCAGATGGGCAGGACTTTGATGGTACAGGGCAATATTTAGAAATAGATCAGTCTGTAATTAATGATGGGAATTTTACCATTTCTTTATGGTATAAGTATGATTTCTATTCTGGAACTTTATTCGATGCAACCAATTTACTTGAAGGAAATGGCAAATATTTCTATTCTGGTTTTAACAGTGGAGTGGCAAGGTGGTATTTTGAATCTGACAATGATAATGATGCTCAAGTTAGTTCAGCTTTTAACTCTGGTACAACTTGGCATTATCTTACAGTTATTGGAAGGTACAATAATAATTTTCATGAATTATTTATAGATGGTAATTCCCTTAGTACAAGTAGTACCATCTTGGATGGAAAGGCCAACCTATATAATCTACGATTTGGATATACATATGGACATGCAATGAACCCTTTTGCACATTTTGATGGTTTAGAGGATGAAATACGTGTTTCTAATATTGACCGCTCATCTGATTGGATACAAACCGAATATAACAACCAGAATGCTCCATCATCTTTTTATTCCGTGGGTGCCCTTGAAGTTCCTAATGATATTCCATGTATTGCTGCTGATTTACCGATTACAGAATGCTATACTCCATTGATTTCTTCAACTATTGGTGCAACAAATTCTGGAATTGCAAATCCGGGTTGTGCTAATTATTCAGGAGGCGATGTTTGGTTTAAAGTGACAATTCCTGCAAGTGGTAAGCTGATAATTGAAACCGATACAGAAGCAAATCTTCAATACCCGAATAATAATGGATGGATGTACCATATGGGGATGGCTCTGTATTCAGGTGCCTGTGGATCTTTGTCTTTAATAAGTTGCATAGAGGACAATAGTTACCTCCATAGTAGAATGGCACGGATTGAACTCAGCGGAGAAACACCTGGAACAATATACCATATCCGGGTTTGGGAGAATTCAAACAATGACAATGGAAAATTTAATATTTCAGCTTTTAATGATGATGTAAATCCTGTCATTACATGTCTTGCGAATCAAAGTCAATCTAATAATTTTGGAGATTGTAGTGCTGTTGTAAACGGGCTATCTCTGGTTTCTAAAACTGATAACTGTACATCAGATGCAGATTTGATTGTAAGCTATACTCTTTTAGGAGCCACAACAGGTAATGGTAATAATGATGCCAGTGGTTCTGTTTTTAATGTTGGTACTACAACTGTTACTTATTTTGTAGAGGACTTAACAGGTAATATCTCTCAATGCAGTTTTGATGTCACCGTTAACGATAATGAACTTCCGGTACTTTCCGACTGT
>JAOZKQ010000019.1 GCA_029935275.1 Bacteroidales bacterium
GCCCGGGGTGAAGCCCTGGGAATGGTGACGAACAGCAAGTTAGCGTTCCATGTAAGAAAGCTAAATTGAAAATAAAAAAATAATATGGAACGCAATTTAATAATATTCCGATATTATAGACAAACACTAATTATCGGGATTTTCCATCTCATTATCTTCCTGCATCAGCCTTAATCTTTTGCGGAAATTACTAACCTTACGGTCAGATGCTAACATGTATGAATATGCCGAATCGGTACCTCTGGATTTCAAACGTCTTTTGCTTTCACTTAGGTTCGCAATGATGTCTTCAAAATCACGATTTGATGAGGCAACCTGCATCTTTGAACCTGCATAACCAAAATAATACCAGTTTCGTTCATCTACCTGAAGGAAAATATCAATTATATCACCGCTACCTCTTTTTTGGATTTCAATAAAACCATCAACTTTCCTGTTTACAGCAGTACCAAAAATATTCCCTATCCCGATTTGTCCAACCGATTGATAAGAAGCAGACTCTTCATTCCATTTAAGTTTTAGCTCAGAAAACATCAGAGAGTGTCTCAATTCCGGAGGGACATTTTGAAGTGTAACCACAAGTACCATTTTATCTTCTTCCTGAGCACCTTGTACTTTATTTCCCTTTAATGCAATCAGACCTTTTTTGTAGGTTTCACTTCTCGTATCAATGGGTTTTAATGAGGGAACTGAATGAATTTGGCTTGCCATTTCATTCAGGGCATCTACTGAGAAATAAAAATCAACTCCCAGGAACAGGTCAAGGTCCACCCTGTTGCTTTCAAAATCGTGGGTGACATTTCCTGCGGTAATAAATTTGAGATGAGGCATCTTAATCCCCAGATCCAATAAGCCTTCACCATATTCTTTGCAATAATTATTATCAAAAGTAATCAGACTTCCGGGTTGATTTGGGTCAATTAGCTTAGCGGCTTTTGTTATAGTATAATGGCCACCTCTTTTATCATATACAAGATAACCGTTTGCAGTTATGATAGGACTATCACTGTAATTCAGGCGTTTTGTAAAAAAGGAGGAATATATCTGTGGTGCGGTATTGGTAATGTATATCCCTTTATAAATTGTTTTACCCTGTATGGATAGTGTTGGATCAGGAATTGGAATACGTACATCTTTTGGATCAATTTCTGAATTGAAAGAAATATATTCAGGTGTCAATGATGAACAATTTTGTTTTATATGGCTTGCCCCCGAAAAATTCAGAAACCTTTTTTCGGCATCCAGGGAAACAACCCCTTCAAAAGTGAACCAGGGGCTTAGAAGAAAACTATCTGCTCGTGCAATATATCCTGATGCAATGGTATGCCCATTCTCATTAAGTTTTACATCAGAAAAAAGTATCCTTTGCGGATTGTTATCCAGATCCTTGTAAACATAAAACCCCGATCCATAATAATTATTTTTACTGATCACTACAATAGTGTCTGCTTCAATTTCATGTGCTTCATTTGCAATGATCCTTGCATCAGTAAAGCCTTTTAAATGACCATTTTTCTCAATGGTTAGTGTTCTGTCGTTTGGAAGAATTTGAATATCGGCAATTTCAAGAGATTTAATATTGGTAGCCAGCAAAGTATGGTCATCCAGGTTTAAAATTGTCGTGTCAGAGGCAAATCCAAGTGTGTCTGTAGTGGGGTCTGTTGAAACATAGGCAGGAATAGTTTCCCACTGATCCTCAGTTATAATGGAGTTCAATTTATATATATCGTTGCGTTTATCGGTGTTCACCATAATAATTACATTTTCACTTAAATCCCAGATCAGTTGGTCAGCAGAACTAATATATTGTTTTTCCGGAAAATATATAGGTACAGTGTCAATTTGCGAAGTGAAAATACCTTGCTTTTCAACATTCATATCAGCAATAAAATTATCTGCAACAAGGTAATAGTCCATTTCAGACTTTTCCTTTAAACTGATATTTGCTGTATCACAATGAAAGTAGATGTCACCAAAATTAAATAAGTTGGATTGGATGCTTGCTTCCCTGATTTTTAACCGGCCACCATTTCCAATCAGTCCGGAAGGATTTAATAATAAGTCTCCGGAATAGCTGATCTGGTCTGAAAAAATGGATAAGTCTTCATTCTTTCTCAGTGCAAGAAATTGATCTTCATAGGGAAACCATTTTACTCTAAGATCATATGACAGTGCTGTAGGAAACTTATTATTGATACTGTCTTTTTCAATATCGAATCTGGCTGTATCTACAATCATTGAATCCGGAAAAAACATAAATAAATTAGAATAGGTAGTGGATGTTAAATAATTAAGGGAACCGGAACCTTCAAGACCCCGGTTACTTAAGGTGATTTTTTCGTGAAAAGTAGCTTTCCCACCGTAAGTTGGAATTCCTTCTGGTGGTGGAGTAAAGTTGAATCCTAATGAGTTATCCTCCTGTACCGTAAGGTTTTGCTTAAGCACTGGAAAGATATCACCACAATAATATTCTCCTCCAAGATTTAGGTCTTCAGCTCTAAGATCAGTCATATCACTTATCTCAAAGGGATTTAACTTGTAGTAAAACTCATCTTTTGGATAAATTGTTGAATCCAGTCCTTCTGTTATGTCGTAATAAACAAATGCATTTGTTGTACTTTTAAACAGGGGATAACCTGCAATATTTTTTAGTCCTGATTTATTTTCTGGCTCATCTATAAGCAACTCCCCTGTAATGTTCTGTATAATATTTTTTAATTTTTTAAAACTTGTATTGCCATAAAGGTCTTTTTCATTTCCTACAACAGACAAGTTTAAAGAGTCTATATTATTTAAATAAACCCTGAAAGAGTCATACTGAAAAGTGAAATTATTTCCATAAAAAGTTAACAAGCCTGCATGTACAACCCCTCCAAAATCAAAATCCCTGTTTTTCTTTAAAACAATTTTATTCCCTGATGGAAGGATTTCCACATTTTGTGAATCACTTATAAATATTCTTGGAATTCCGTAAATAGTGAGGTCATTATTATTAAGGTTAAGAGATGCATTATTTTGGGGTGCTTTTGTACTGGAAATGAAATCAATAACATCATAGTCTATTTTCCCCCCAAAGGCTTTAATATAATCAAATAACTGAGGTTTGATACTTATAACTTTTGTTTCTGTATCATAAAAAATAAACCCTTCTGTGGATAGTCTTACTGCCAGATGCTCTAATTTGTACTGGGGCACTTTAAGCCAGCTAGCCAAAATATCAATAGGGAAAACTTCTTCACCATACCAGTCTGAGAAGTTCTTAAATACGAACAGGGGATGGATTGCATCCATTCCCTGCATTTCGATAAAATCGGTTCGGTTAAAATAGTTAACAGACATAAATCTGGCCTTTCCAAGAGTAGCCCCCCTGGCCATAGTTAACCTTATTTCAGGGTTATCAATATTCCAAACCAATAAACTGAAACTCATATCAATATTATGATATGAATTGTAATACGGGCTGGTAGTCATTGGATCATCAGTTGAATACAATGAAACTTCTTTTTTTGCTACATTATAGGTAAATGCAATATTTGGGTGGAAAATAGAATCATTTTGGAGAAAGAATGAGATTGAAGCACTTGAATTTGAAATTCTATTTGCTTTGAATTGAAATAATTTTGCCTTAACAATTAACCTTACAGTATCATTTTTATAAAATTTCAGTTTTGCATTTGCCTGATTATTTCCGGTTCCGTTAATTGTAGCACCTGCAAGTGAAAATCCCCCTTCATAATCAATCCCTGGATAGATATTTTTAATAGTGAATCTCTGTTTATATGATTTAAAAACCGGGTTTGTAGCTTTTTCCGGACTGCTAATTCTCTTTACCTTATCTGAAAAGGAACCTTTCAAAGCTTGGTCAAAATATTTGTTGTTTGTAAAAGTTATTGAATCAGCAGTATAACCTGATTTTGTTAAATTTACATCATATGAGTCAAGTATGGCATACACTTCTGATACCAAAAAACCGGCACGCTCCCAGCTAACTTTTCCACCCTTGCCTTTCCAGGTGTTTTTTGTAGGATTGTAAATTCCTGAGGTTCCGAGAATTTGAATGCTGTCTTTTTGAGCATGACAGCTAAGGTTTGTTTTTGGAAATTTGTAGATCAGTGTCTTATCAAAAATGATATTCATATTCATGGAATTTATTTTCCATGTCACAGAGCCCGATTTGTAAAGCGTATTTTCCGTAAAAAGAAGATGGGTATTAACAAAAAACCGGTTGGCCTTAGTGATAGGTATTTTCTTATTTACTAATAAGGATTCGCAGCCTTTAGTCCATGCAAGCATATCTGATTCTGATAATCCTTTTGTTTTTGAGTCACTTATTGCCTGAATAAAATTGTAGAAATGAGGTGTTGCTCTGGCCCTTCTTTCAAGCATCAGGTTTGAGAGGTAGATGATGTTGGATTTTTCTTCCTGCGAAAAGGCATTTGAATTAAAAAGAATTGTGAATTTATTAAGTGCAGTTTGGTTCTTAGCTGAATTCCCTTTTGTCATGAGGGTACTCAGTTCCGCAATGTATTTTTCAGGCTCATCTGAAAATTTTTTTAGCGTCTGTGCAGATACATTAAAAGTTTCAGCCAGTAATATAAGTAATACAAAAAAGAAGGTATGCCGCTTCCTCATTCAATCAAATTGCTTTTGTTTGAGACCTGTCATTAACCAATTTCCATTTTATTTTGCAAAAACCTTGCCCAAATTGAATTCTTTTACTTTGAGATATTAATTATTTCAAAGTTTTATTTACATTTTTAATCATTGATGTCCTGTAAAAATGGTATTTAATATTTCGCTACGATGTAGCTTTTTTTAGATTTTATGTAATTCATTGACTACAAATATTTTGCTGCGATGCAGCTAATTTCCAAGCAACAGAGTTGCGTAATATTTGTAGTAAAAAAAACAACATATTAAACTAAGCTCCAGCGGAGCGAAATATTCCTTCAATCTTTATCAGAGTTGGTTTAGTTCAATTTTTTAAATAAGTTTACCGGACACCAAAAATTTTTAATAGTTTATTCATTGGGATCAATTGCAACTTTTGATGATGCTCCCGTTTTTTAAGCAATGATTTTCTTATTAAATTTACTTTCACCTATATACGCATAAAAGCCCCATTTGTTTCCAAAATATCAGATAGGTAAATTATTTAAAACCAGACTATTGCTATTTCTGTTGTTATGAAGACCCGGAATCAATTTGAAGCCGGGTCTCAGTAGTTTTTAGTCAGGGTTCAATGAAAGGAAACATGAATGTGGAGATTAATCCTGGAAAGCTGTGATAATTCCAAGGAAATCATCAGCATTTAAAGAAGCTCCTCCAATCAGACCCCCATCAACATCTTCATTACTAAATAATTCTTTTGCATTTGAAGGTTTACAACTGCCACCATAAAGTATGGAAGTGTCATCTGCTATTGACTGGCCATATTTCTTAGCAATCTCCTGGCGAATAAAATGGTGCATTTCCTGAGCTTGTTCAGATGTAGCAGTTTCTCCTGTGCCAATTGCCCATACAGGTTCATAGGCAATGACTATTTCCTTAAAGTCTTCCTCAGGAAGATTGAAAACACCTTCCTCCAGCTGGGTTTTAACTACTTCAAAATGCTTATTTTCTTTTCTTTCTTCCAGGACCTCGCCGCAACAAAAAATAGGTTTTAACATGTTTTCAAGGGCAAGTTTCACTTTTGTGTTCAATAATTCCCCATCTTCATTAAAATATTTTCTTCTTTCAGAGTGTCCCAGAATCACATATTCTGCTCCGGCCAGCCTGATCATCTCAGCTGACACTTCACCTGTATAAGCTCCATGTGACCATGCGGCACAATTCTGAGCAGCTATTTTAACATAGGCAGGGTTTACAGTTTTTGCTACCTCAGCAAGATGAATAAAGGGAGTCCCCAAAATTATTTTAACTGAATGATCTTTTAAATGCTCTGTTTTTGAATTAATTTCATTAGCTAAATCAACACCTTCCTTAAGTGTTTTATTCATTTTCCAGTTACCTGCAACAATTCTTTTTCTCATACTTTTATAGATTATCATTAAAAATTTAAAATGTGTGTCAAAAATACGAATTTATGATGTAAAACTTACATGAAAGTAAATTCTTTGACTTTTTTAACAGTCCAAAAATTAATAGCGGTAGAAGGAATTATTTTTTATACCGCATTAGTCCTGAAATTAACAAAAGGGCAAGTAGAAGTAATCCGCTCTGCTTCCATATTTCTCTCTGCTTGTTTAAACTGCTTAGTTGCTGTGCCAGAAGATTTTTATTAACAAATTCCGGACCTGGAATGTTTTTAGCTGCCCATTTACCAATAATAGTCCCTTCTTTTAGAAGAACCAGTCCGGGATTTGAACGGATTATTGTTTTTAATGTAGTTTCATCCAATGCATAGAATTCAAAGTTCAGATCTGCACTGTTAACTAAATCATCAATTTCATTATTTCCTGAAGCGGTAAGACCGTAAAATTTAATACCATTTTCTTTACAAAATAAGGCAAGTTTGGCTGCTTTTTCCAATGCTGGTATATTTGTATTTTTTAATGTCTTGCTTATCAGTAGGAAAGTGAAAGCTTCATCGTTTAATATAAGGTCTGTAATTTCCTCTCCCTCCTGATTAATGATGTTGAAATCATGAATCGGGGGTATATAGCCTTCTTTTACCAGGAAAGAATTTTGGTCAACAAACTTCCATGTACTGTCCTGCCAGGGAAAATTCTCTGATGTAAATTCTTTTTGAATGCCTTCTTTTTCATAAATAAGCGTGGTCTCATATTCATCTAATGCTGCCTTATCGGGAATTATCATTCCATCAGGGATTGAAGCCCCAATATGATAAGGTCTGAAATCCATTAGGGGAAGATTTTTTAGTCCATAGAAGCTAATAAATAGCAGAAATAATGTAGATAAACCTGTTATCACCCATTCAATTTTTGGAGGATAGGCTGCAGTCAGGCTTTTGCGGGATAAAAACAGACCTGAAATAAAAAGCAGCAGGATAATATTTTTCCAGAATGTTTGCCAGTTACTGAGAACCAGAGCATCACCAAAACATCCACAGTCGCTTACCGGATTTGTAACAGAAAGTAAAAGTGTTAGTGGTGTAAAAAAGATCATAAAAATAAAAGCAGCCCATATACCGGTTCGTAAATAGACTTTTAAAATAAGTGAAATCCCAATAAGGAATTCTGCAAGAGCCAGGGCTATGGCGAGTGAAAGAGCAAGTGGCTGCAGAAAATTTAATCCAAAAGCTATAAAATAGTCCTCGAATTTATATGCTGAGCCAAGTGGATCGACTCCTTTTACAAAACCAGAGAAGGTAAATACCAGGCCAACAACAAACCTGCTTATGAGAGAAGTTTTTGTTAAATATTCTCCTTTAAATTTCATATTTCTGATTTCAATTAGATTGTTATGCTTATTTTTTCAACAATTTATCTCAATTATATATAAGTGGAAGTTTAACCTGCCTCCCGGGTTGGTACTTATGGACTAAATACTATTTACTCCAGTAAATTTTCATTTTTTAAAATATTTAATATCTTTTCAAATATTGTATCCGGTGGCAACATGTCCCCATTTGGCTTATTACAATCAATAATTTTCAGATTTTTATCTTCTTTTGCAATATCCAGGTAAACGCTACGAACAAATTGCTGGAAATCGAGGTCTTCTTCATGAATATCCGTATTTCCTTTTAAATAACCCCTGTCATCACCCTCCCTTTGGCTGGAAAGTTTATCGGCTGTAAACTTAAATGGCACATCAAGAAATAAGCTGATATCAGGTTTTGGTATTTGATTGTAATTATATTCAAGATCCAGTATCCAGTTTTTTAATTTGTCTTGTGCAACTTTATCTTTTATTTTTGCACATTGGTAAGCAATATTTGAATAAACATATCTGTCAACAATAACAAAATCCTTTTTCTCAAGCTGCCTTATTATATCCGGTGCGGCATCCTTTCTGTCACCTGCATAAATAAGTGCAACGAGGTATGGGTCAAGTTGGCTGATATCCCCAAATTCACCTCTTAAATAGCGTGCAACCAGGTCTCCGAATATTCTTGAATCTGTCCGGGGAAAGTGGATGTAATATTGGGAGATACCCTGTTTCTCCATATAGTTGCCCAGCGCTTTTATCTGCGTTGATTTACCGGCGCCATCCAATCCTTCCAGAACAATAAATTTCATAATCCTATTTTTAATTTTCTCCGGCTGTAGAATTCTTAAGCCTTTTGTTAATTTTGTAATAATTAAAAAAATGAAGCTAAAAATGAAGTCTAAAGATAAATCTTTTCTAAACAGCCACAAAGATAATCCTGATTGGGGATTTTTAGATAAGAAAATGAGCTATTTGAACCTCCGTGGTAAATTGTTTTCATTTGAAAAACCACGTATCATGGGTATTCTTAATCTTAGCCCTGATTCCTTTTATGATGGTGGCAGATATCAGGAACCCAAAGATATACTGGTACAGGTAAAGAAAATGATTGATGAAGGCGCAGATTTTATTGATATAGGGGCTTTTTCTTCCAGACCTGGCGCAAAAGAAATCTCAGAAAAGGAGGAGCTTGAAAGCTTACTAAAGCCGGTAAATGATATTCGGAAAAATTTTCCGGATATTTATCTTTCAATTGATACTTTTCGTTCAGGTATTGCCAGAATAATGGTAGAGGATTTTGAAATTGATATGGTTAATGATATATCAGCCGGTGATCTTGACCATAATATGTTTTCAGTTATGGCCGGCCTACAGGTTCCATATATCATGATGCATATGAAAGGTAAACCGGAAAATATGCAGGAAAGTCCCGTTTATGGAAATGTGGTTAAAGATGTCGTAACTTATCTTGCTGAAAAAATACAAATATTGAATCAGATGGGCGTGAATGACCTTATTGCTGATCCGGGCTTTGGTTTTGGGAAAACTCTTGATCATAATTATGAAATACTGGGCTCACTGGATGTATTTTCTCTTTTGAAGGTCCCATTGTTAGTTGGTTTGTCCAGGAAATCAATGATATACAACTTGCTGGGGAATTCTCCGGATGATGCACTTATAGGAACAACGGCAGCACATACTATAGCTCTTTTGAAGGGGGCAGATATTTTAAGGGTACATGATGTGAAAGCTGCTTCTGAAGTCATTAAAGTTGTTGGAAAACTTATGGAATGAATTGTCGGATATAGCAGGACAAATGCATTATAGTTTTCCCGTATTGAAAATCAGGTTGTTAGGTTTTGGTTAATGATCTTCTTTTTTTATTTTTTTAAAACTGAATCATTAATAGGCAATTATAATTAGTCTGTCCATAAAGTCAAGAGTTTGAACTAGAAAGTTCAAATTCAAGGCGTGCGATAAATCTAACCCGCAGTCCCGAAAATCGGGATGAGGATTTAGATTTTGAGCTACAACGCAGAAGTTGGACTTTATAGACAAACTCTAATTAGTTTCAAATGTGTCGGCCCTGGCCCAATTAATTAAGTGGAATTATGGTAAAGACAGATGTTTTTTTGTACTATCAAATATCTTAATGGCGGTTCGCGAAATTTTTCTACTTTTGTTTAAGAAAAATTGATGAATTGAATAATTAGAACTTTTTATATACTTTTAATTAATGCTTCCTTTGTTTATACATATCCGGTTTCTTGATTTACTGGATATCATTCTTGTTGCTTTTCTTTTCTATCAGCTTTACCGGCTTGTAAGAGGGACAATTGCTATAAATATTTTTGTTGGAATATTTGGTGTTTATCTGTTTTGGTTGTTGGTAAAGGCCTTAAATATGGAGCTGTTAAGTTCTATACTTGGACAATTTATTGGGGTAGGTGTTATTGCTTTAATAATTGTTTTTCAGCAGGAAATTAGAAAATTTCTCTTGATACTTGGAGGAAGATACCGGACTAAACAATGGCGTTTTTTTAATAAATATTTCTCTAAGGAAACAAAAAAATGGGACGATGCAGTTCTTACAGAGATAGTTTCTGCATGTGAAAGTATGTCAGAAACAAAAACGGGGGCATTAATGGTTTTTGTCAGGAAGTCGGAACTTGGATCTGTTATTGAAACCGGAGATACATTGAATGCTGATATTTCTGCCAGGTTACTTGGTTCAATTTTCTTTAAAAATAGTCCTTTACATGACGGTGCGGTAATTATTGCGGAGAATAAAATAAAGGCAGCACGTTGTATCTTACCTACTACAGAAAATATATACCTGCCAGCCAAATATGGGATGAGGCACAGGGCTGCTGTTGGAATGACAGAGAAAACCGATGCCCTTACCGTTGTGGTATCTGAAGAAACCGGAGAGATCTCTTTATCTGTGGAAGGTGAATTGCTTTCAGGTCTGAAGCCTGATGAATTGCATACCAGGCTCGATCTCAATTTGAATTAATGTCTGGCCAGGCATAAACCACGACATACTCGATCTAATCAATAATTCGGGTTAAGACCTATTTCCAGTAACATATCTTAGGCTTACGAATTAATTAATATGAGCTTTGCAGAATATTTAGAAAATATAAATGGAAGTTTATACATGCTTTTTAAACAGGTTTTAATAGATTTAAGAACCCTTAGGTGAGATTTTCAATGATAAGAGATAAATAAATAAGGTACGCTTACATTTTACTTGTAAAAATGTATAGTAACTTTTTTAACTGAATAATAAAAAAGTATAGGTAATCGAAACTTAACACATCGTTACCTGCAAGCTTCCAAAACGACTAAACTGCCAAACTGAAACAAGAAAATAGCCATCCCTTAAATAGCACATTTGGTTTTTGCCTACACGAAACCGACCAAAAAAAACCAAAAGAGCTATTTTCTTGCCATCACACCGGATTAATTGTACTTTTGAATAAGTCAAAAAGAAATGTGAATTTAATTGAATGGAAATATTTCAGAAATCAGTAATAAACAAGCATTTAGCTTCTCTTGCTAAAGATCAGGTTGAAAAGGCATATCAAAAATTCAAGGAAAATTTCAGTCCTGCAAAGATTGAAAAAATTAAACAACTAAAAGAAGAAGAATATCAGGACGGATTTTTGAGAGATTTATTTGTTGATGTTTTGGGTTATTCTTTAAAACCTGACGAAAACTATAATTTGGTAAGGGAATTTAAAAATCAGGATGACGGAAGAAAAGCTGATGGAGCAATACTTAAAGATGAAAAGGCAATTGCAGTAATAGAACTGAAATCGACTAAAACAAAAGACTTAAAAAGCATTACAGAACAAGCTTTTAATTATAAAAATAATCAACCGGACTGTAAATATGTAATCACATCTAACTTTCAAAAACTTCGATTTTACATTGACTACGCTAACGAATACGAAGAATTTGATTTATTTCTCCTTAAAAAAGATGAGTTTGAACGACTTTACTTGATATTAAACACGAATAGTGTTTTCTTGGATTTACCATTAAAACTAAAAGATGAAACAAAATTTCACGAAAAAGAAATTTCTGAAAAACTCTACAATGACTATTCGGATTTTAAAAACAAACTGTTTAAAAACTTAATCAAAAAGAATCCGGACTTTGACAAACTAACTTTATTCAAGAAATCCCAGAAACTTTTAGATCGTTTTCTTTTCATTTTATTTTCAGAAGATAGCGGACTTTTACCACCCAATTCTATTTCAAGAATTATCAAACGTTACGAAATCCTGAAAGAAGAAGACGCTTATAAACCTCTTTACGATATATTCAAACAATATTTCGGTTACATGAATATTGGGCGAAAAGGCAAAAATATAGGAGACGATATTCCTGCTTATAATGGCGGTTTGTTCTACCCTGATGAGATTTTGGACAGTTTAAAGGTAGACGATGATGTTATGATAGACGATTTGTTTAAGCTTTCGTCTTTCGATTTTAATACCGAAGTTGATGTAAATATACTTGGACATATTTTTGAACATTCCTTATCGGAAATTGAAGAAATTACAGCAGAGATTGAAGGAACAACCACCGACAAAACAAAAAGCAAACGGAAAAAAGATGGGGTTTTTTATACACCCAAATATATTACACAATACATTGTTGAAAACACAATTGGTACACTTTGCAATGAAAAACGTAAGGAACTAGAAATTGAAGAAATTGAATTTGACGGAACCTACCGGACAAAAGACGGAAACCTTTCAGCAAAAGGGAAAAAGTTGTATCAAAAACTTAAAGATTACAAAGACTGGTTGCTTTCGTTAAAAATTGTTGATCCAGCTTGCGGGAGTGGTGCTTTTCTAAATCAAGGCTTAAATTTTCTAATCCTGGAACATAAAAATATTGACGATATTATTGCCGAACTAACTAATACTGCATTAAGACTTTTTGATACAGATATAGCCATTCTCGAAAACAATCTTTATGGCGTTGACATCAATGAAGAAAGTATTGAAATAGCAAAACTTTCGCTATGGTTACATACTGCACAAAAAGGACGTAAATTGTCAATATTGAGCAATAATATTAAATGTGGAAACTCTTTAATTGATGACTTGGAAGTTGCAGGTGAAAAAGCTTTTAATTGGAATAAAGAATATCCTGAAATATTCGCTAAAGGCGGTTTTGATGTAGTGATTGGGAATCCACCATATGCTTATAGAAATTCAATTGCGCCAAGTGTGAAAGAATTTTTTAATGAAAATTATAAAAGTATTGAAGGTAATTTTGAACTTTATAAATTTTTCATTGAAAAAGGTATTAACCTGATAAATAGCAAAGGAATATTTTCATTTATTACATCATCATCCTTTCTTATACAAAAAAGTTTTTCAAAATTAAGAAAGATAATTCTTGACAATACTCAAATTATTGAATTATCTCCATTAGGACCAGGTGTTTTTGACGATGCAACTGTAGATACTGCAATTTTCATACTTTCAAAAGACAATACTGAAGGATATGTTTCAATTAGAACACCCAAAATACCTTCGGAAATAGTAAATGAACCTATAAAGAAAGTTAACACTAAAAGGTATTATAAAAATAAAGGGTATGTTTTTGATTGTCAGCTTTCTGAAGATATGTTCAAAATGCTTGATAAGGTATATTCCCATTCTGAACGACTAGAAGATTTGTTTGAACTTGGAGTTGGTATAAATACTGGCTATATAAGAGATTTATTGGTATCGGATAGCAAATTAGACAATAGATATCATTTAATGGTTCCTGGCTCTGGAATTTCACGTTATGGGAAGTGTAATTCTACTGAATGGATAATGTATGATAAAGACTTTGTTAAAAGTCAAGGGAAACTTGGAAGAACATTACCCGAGAAAAGATTTTTTGATAATGAAAAATTATTAGTAGTTCGAACTCGCAATTTATCTATGCCAATTCGGATTGTAGCTACATTTGATTCTAAAGAGAAATATAATTTAAATCGACTAAGTAATATCATTTCAAAAGATGGCAATTCTCTTTTTGGGTTACTAGGTTTTTTAAATTCTAAATTCTATAACTGGCTGTTTTCAACTAAATATCTTGATTATGAAATTAAGCCGATATATTTAAAAGAATGCCCTATTGTAAAAACAGGTCTTCCATTATTAAAACTATCTTCTAAAGACTTATATAACAAAACTATAGAGTTCGAAAATAGACTTCATAAATTCTTTGTTTACATTAAATCAAACCTTAACATTGAGAAGTTAACTAATAAACTACAAAACTGGCACGAATTAGAGTTTGTAGATTTTTTAAAAGAACTAAACAAAGCCATTAAAACAACAGGAATAAAACCACTTAGTAAATCTGATGAGTTTGAGTGGATGGAGCTTTTCGAAAACAAAAAAGCAGAAGCTCAAACCCTTAAAGCAGAAATTGAAAGTACAGACAAAGAAATAGACCAAATGATTTATGAGTTGTATGAATTGACAGAAAATGAGATTAAGATTGTGGAGGAAAGTGTAAGCTAAACAAGTTAGTATTATGCAAGAAAACAAATCACAAATAATTATATATCAAACTGAAAGCGGAGAAACAAAAATAGATGTATGTTTTCAGGACGAAACTGTTTGGTTAAATCAATTGCAGTTATGCAAGCTTTTCAATAAGTCTAAAGCAACTGTAAGCGAGCATATTAAGCATATTTTTAAAGAAGGAGAGCTTATTGAAAATTCAGTTGTTCGGAATTTCCGAACAACTGCACAAGATGGTAAAAAATACAATCAAACATATTACAATTTAGATGTAGTGATTTCAGTTGGATATCGTGTAAAATCAAAGGAAGGAACACAATTTAGAATATGGGCAACGCAGCGTTTAAGAGAATATATTATAAAAGGGTTTACATTAAATGATGAGCGATTTAAAACAGGATATTCAATGAACTATTTTAACGAACTGCAAGAACGCATTCGTGAGATACGTTTATCGGAACGTTTTTTCTATCAAAAAATTAAAGACATTTACACCACAAGTATTGATTATAATCCAAAAGATGATAAAACAATTGAGTTTTTTAAAATAGTACAAAACAAATTGCTCTGGGCAATTAGTCAACAAACTGCTGCTGAATTGGTTTATCGCAGAACTAATGCAAGTCTGCCACTTATTGGAATGCAATCATATGATAAGGATAAGTATACTAAAATCAAAAAACAGGAAGTAAGCATAGCCAAAAACTATTTAAACGAAGACGAGATAAAACTTCTTGGTTTATTAGTGGAACAATATCTTGCGTTTGCCGAAACAATGGCAATGCAAAATACACCGATGTATATGAGCGATTGGATTAAACGATTAGACAATATTTTGCAATTAAGCGGAAGAGAGTTATTAACTCACGCAGGAAAAATTAGTCATAAAGAAGCATTAGAAAAGTCTAATATTGAATACGAAAAATATAATGAACAACAAAAGCAAATTGAAAAGGAAAATAGTTTAAAAGAAATTGAAACTGACATATCCAAGCTTTCCGGCAAATTAAAAAGGAAAAAGGATGATAATTAAGTATAAGTCAACGCAAAAAGTCATACACATTGCCAAGTCGCTTGAAAAGCCAACCGCCTAAAGCCAAAACTTGTCAATAAGTATGCCTTTGCCAACGCACTGAAAGACTGACAGACTGAAGGAAGCCAGCAGGTAACAAACGCTAAAATTAATTGTCGGTTTGGTGATTTTTTAAAGTTAATTACTTTTGTTTGAGTATGTTAGTAAAAGGAAAAATAGTACAAGAAAACGGCAACGTAATCTTAGCGCAGGCGTTACAATTTTGAGTCTGAATAGGAGAGCCGGGCCGGATTAAAGAAATGTTAAAACCGGAAATTTAGTTCTTTTGATCAGGTGCTTGTCTGTTCGCCGGGACCATCAGGAATGTTGCTTTAGATTCTTCTTTTCTCAATAATCTTTCAATATTCTTTTGATGGGTAAATAAAAGAAGGATTGCAACCACCAGTGAGAAAACTACCATTGAAGGTGTGGTTGTATGAAAAATAAGGATTACAACAAAAGGAAAAGAA
>JAOZKQ010000663.1 GCA_029935275.1 Bacteroidales bacterium
ACCAACGGCAATACCCTCTGTTCCAAGCGCTAATAAAAGAGGGAATTTCATTGGAAGCGTTAATGGCTCCTTATTCCGGCCATCATAAGAAAGTTTCCAGTTGGTAGTTTTTGGATTAAAAACCACTTCAAGTGCAAACTTCGTCAAGCGGGCCTCAATATATCTGGGAGCCGCAGCCCGGTCGCCGGTGAGCGTATTTCCCCAGTTCCCCTGCATATCAATCAAGAGGTTCTTTTGGCCTATCTGTACCAAAGCATCACCAATGGAAGCGTCCCCGTGCGGGTGAAACTGCATGGTGTGACCAATGATATTGGCTACCTTATTATAACGGCCATCATCCAGCCGCTTCATAGAATGAAGGATCCTACGCTGAACAGGTTTCAGTCCATCGTAGATATTGGGAACAGCCCTTTCAAGAATAACGTATGATGCATAATCCAGGAACCAATCCTTATACATGCCTGAAATATGGGCTACTTTATAAAGATCTTCAGTTCCTTCCCCTCCTGCCTCTTCAGTGGTAGCTTCATCCGCTTCTTTCAGCTCTTCATCTTTTCCGGTTTTATCATTCTCCTCCATGAAATAATAAGCTCTATCTTTCTAATAATCTAAAATATTAAAATAAAAACGTAACAATGTAAACTCCAGCATCTTGCGGCACAGAGTAAATTAGCGTTCTGAATGTCTTTCTACTTGTGCCGCAACTTAACTTACTCCTTTACCCAGGGCGCTGCCCTGGGCTAATATATTTAGCCCTTTCAGGGCTATAATTTCATCCGCCATATATATTTTTCATTGTATATTTTGTTCTACAATTATAAATGGCATATTTATCCTACAATTATTTAAATGCTGATAATTATCAGGATGATTTTGACACTTTCTTATTAAAAACTTAAAATAATAACTATTTTTTAAAAAGCACTATTAAGTCTATTCTACATCAACCAGGTCTTCTTCAACTTTTAAATTCTGAATAATAAATTCCTGACGTTCGGGGGTATTTTTTCCCATAAAAAACCTCAGTAAATCTGATATCATATCCCCTTTTTTCATATGAACCGGATCCAGACGCATATCCCTGCCAATAAAATACTTAAATTCATCGGGAGATATCTCTCCAAGTCCTTTAAATCTGGTAACTTCAGGATTAAGACCCAGTTTTTTCAAGGCTTTAATTTTCTCTTCATCAGAATAGCAATAAATTGTTTTTTTCTTATTTCTAACCCGGAACAGGGGGGTTTGCAAAATAAACAAATGTCCCTGTTTGATCAGGTCAGGAAAAAACTGCAGGAAGAAAGTAATCAGCAACAAACGGATGTGCATTCCGTCCACATCGGCATCTGTAGCAATAACTACATTATTATAACGAAGATTCTCAATTCCCTCCTCAATATTTAATGCCGCCTG
>JAOZKQ010000176.1 GCA_029935275.1 Bacteroidales bacterium
ATCAGATCGGCAAATGCTTTTGTGACTCCTGCAGCTACTGTACCTACCCCATTTTCAGAAACCAGTTTTACACTTATTATTGCCTGTGGGTTCACCGATTTAAGATCGAAAATTAACTGTGCCAGGTCTTCAATGGAGTATATATCATGATGAGGTGGGGGAGAGATAAGTGTAATTCCAGGAAGTGAATTTCTAAGCCTTCCAATAATTTTATCCACCTTGTAACCGGGAAGCTGGCCCCCCTCACCGGGTTTAGCCCCCTGTGCTACTTTTATCTGAATTTCATCGGCATTTACCAGGTATTCTGTATTTACCCCAAAACGTCCGGATGCGATTTGTTTAATAGCACTTCTTCGGTTATTTCCATCTTCCGGATCAATAAACCTTTTGGGATCCTCCCCACCTTCTCCTGTATTGCTTCTTCCCCCGATTTTATTCATTGCGATAGCAAGACATTCATGGGCTTCCCTGCTAATTGAACCATAAGACATGGCCCCTGTAACAAAGCGTTTCAAAATAGCTGATTCCGGTTCTACCTCAGAAATGTCAATCGGGTTCTTTTTAAAGTTCAACAGTCCCCTTATAAAATGAGGGTGACAACTTATAGTATCGCTGAGATTCGAGAATTCCTTGTATTTTTCGTAGTTATTTGTGGATGATGCCCATTGAAGTAAACCAATGGCTTCCGGATCCCATGCATGGCGCTCTCCCTTTTTCCGGTAAGAATATATTCCGGCATGAATTTCAGGGGTTTCACTGAGTTCCGGGTGGAATGCCTTTTGATGGTTACGTAAGGCATCCCTTGCAATTTCCTCCAGCCCTATTCCTCCAATTTTTGAAGGTGTTTTTTGGAAATATTTATCAATAAGTTCATTACTGATGCCAACCGCTTCAAATAATTGTGCACCAAAATAGGAGCGGAGGGTACTGATGCCCATTTTTGAAATGATCTTTAGCAGCCCTTTATTAATAGATTCAATATAATTTTTGCGGGCATGGGGGTAGGGTGAGCTAATTTTTCTTGTTTGTACCAGTTCATAAATAATGGCATATGATAAGTATGGATTCACTACGCTTGCCCCATAGCCAATCAGTAAGGCAAAGTGATGCACTTCCCTGGCTTCTCCGGTTTCCACAATCAATCCGGTTTGCATTCTTTTTTTCTTTGTGATAAGATGATGATGGACGGCAGACACAGCCAGTAGAGATGGGATAGGTACTTCGTCTTTTGATATTTTTTTATCAGAAAGAATAATAAAATTATTTTCTTCATCAACTGCTTTTTCAGCCTCCTGACAAAGATTTTCTATAGCTTTTTCCAGACCTTTTGTACCATCTTTTGCTTTGAAAGCCATAGGAAGGATTACATTCGTGAAAGCTTCATGCTTCAGGTCCTTAATTTTTCCCAGATCTGTATTGGTTATGATAGGGCTTCTGAACTTAACAAGTTTACAATGGCTGGCCGATTCAGATAGCAGGTTTTTTTGTACCGATCCAATGTAATTGGTAAGTGCCATAACAAGTCCTTCCCGTAGGGGGTCAATGGCAGGATTAGTTACCTGGGCAAATAATTGCCTGAAATAGCTGAATAAACGCTGGGGTTTTTCTGAGAAAATAGCCATAGGTGTATCATTTCCCATTGATCCTGTAGGCTCTTTTCCTTTTTCCGCCATAACTTTAATGATCGAATGGATATCTTCTTTTGTATATCCAAAGATCTTCAGGTAATCATTATAATGATCGCCCAGTGTTGAGGGTACTCTTTTCCTGACCTCAATATCCCTTAACTCAAGCCGGTTTTCATTTAACCAGTTAACATAGGGGCTCCGGCGGGCTAGTTCTTCTTTTACTTCATTATTTGGAATAATAGTACCAAGTTTGGTATCTACAAGTAATATTTTCCCCGGACGCAAGCGCCCTTTTTCAATTATATCTGCATTATTGAAACTTTGTACGCCTGTTTCCGAACCCATTACAATGAGTTTGTCTTTAGTAATCAGGTATCTGGAAGGTCTTAGCCCATTACGGTCAAGTGTTCCTCCTACATATCTTCCATCAGTAAATAATATAGCAGCCGGGCCATCCCAGGGTTCCATAAAAGTAGAATGGTACTCATAAAAAGCCTTTAAACTTTTTGGTATGGGATTTTTTTCATTCCAGGATTCCGGAATTAGCATACTTAAGGCATGAGGAATTGAACGGCCGGTCATGATCAGGAATTCCACAACATTATCTAATGATGCTGAATCACTTTTATCAGGCTCAATAACCGGAAATAGTTTATCAAGATCTTCTCTCAGGAATTCAGATTCGAGCAGGGATTCCCGGGCTTTCATCCATAAACGGTTTCCTTTAATTGTATTAATCTCTCCATTGTGGGCAATCAGGCGGAAAGGTTGTGCCAGGGCCCATGTTGGAAAAGTATTGGTGCTGAACCTGGAATGGACCATGGCAATGGCGCTCATTGTTTCCGGATTTTTCAGATCATTATAGAACTCCGGAAGCTGCTCCGGAGTGAACATGCCTTTGAAAACCAGTATTTTGGAAGAGAGACTGGATATGTAAAACTGAGCTTTTGAAAGGAAGTCTGTTTTTCTGATCTCATTTTCAATTCTTTTCCTGACAATATATAACTCCCTTTCCAGGTCATCCTGTTCAAGATTTGCAGAAACAAATAACTGAACAATAGTGGGTTGTGTTGAAAGGGCAATTTCTCCCAGACATGAACTATTTACAGGGACATCCCTGAAGCAAATAAAATTCAGTTTCTCCTGTGCAATAATGGCCTTTAAAATTTCTTTGATCTTTTGGGCCTCTTTTTCATCAGTAGGAAGAAAAATCAGTCCGGTTCCGTATTTTCCAGGTGAAGGAACAGGAATTCCTTCTTTTTCGTAGAGCCTGTGAGGGATTTGGATGGTGATTCCTGCACCATCCCCTGAAGAATTATCAGCACTCTCAGCTCCCCTGTGTGCCATATTCAGGAGCACTTCAAGTCCTTGTTTAATTATGGTATGTGATTTTTGCCCTTCAATATGTGCAACGAAACCAATACCGCAACTATCATGTTCATTTTCAGATCGGTATAATGTATTATTATCGTTTTTTAAATTGGGCTCTTCCATAAATAATTGTTAGGAAATTTTAGTTTTTCTTTATATAATCTTCTATCCAGTCACCAACTTCAGAGGTTGATTTGGGATTGTTTGTCGTAAGATCTTCAGTTACATAATCTTCTTCCATAGATTTTTGAACAGCCTTTCTGATCAGTTTTGCTTCATCATGCAGGTTGAAAGCGTATTCAAACATCATGGCTGCTGAAAGAATGGTTCCCAAAGGGTTTGCAATGTTTTTGCCGGCAGCCTGTGGGTAAGAGCCATGTATGGGTTCAAAAACTGAGGTCATGAGGCCTATGGAAGCAGAAGGCAGCAATCCCATAGATCCTGTTATAACACTTGCTTCATCTGTAAGTATATCACCAAACATATTTTCGGTAACCATTACATCAAATTTGCCGGGATTTTGAATCAATTGCATGGCAGCATTATCAACAAACATGAAATCCATTTCCAGTTCCGGATAATCTTTTGCCATTTCCTGGGCTGTTTCCCTCCACAATCGCGATGTTGCCAATACATTGGCCTTGTCAACCACCATTAATTTCCCTGAGCGTTTTAGTGCATAACTGATCGCAAGCTTTACAATGCGTTCTATTTCATACCTGGAATAAACAGATGTATCATAGGCTGTATTTCCATCTTCTGATCTTCCCTGTGGTTTTCCAAAATAAATGCCACCTGTTAATTCACGCAGTACGATAAAATCAACATTTTCAACTAAATCCCTGCGGATAGGTGATTTCCCAATAAGTGAGGGGAAAGTGGTTACTGGACGTACATTTGCGTATAAGCCCAATTTTTTTCGCATGGCCAACAATCCTTGTTCAGGCCTCACCATTGCTTTCGGGTCATTATCATATTTCGGATCGCCAATTGCACCAAACAAAACAGCATCTGAAGCTTTACATAATTCAAATGTCTCATCAGGAAAGGGGTTTCCTGTTTCGTCAATAGCAATTGCACCAACCAGTCCATTTGTAAACTTAAGCTGATGACCAAATTTTGTTGCTATGGCAAGGGTGGCTTTTTTAGCCTGATCAATTATTTCCGGTCCTATACCATCTCCGGGAAGTACTGCAATATTAAGTTTCATTTTTTATTATCTTTTATAAGTCAATATTTATTTTTTAAATGCTGCTACTATTCTGATCCTGAGTGTTTTCAGGATGTCTGGTTATTGACAGGAATTAATGCAGCTTTATATAAACAACACAGCTGACATGGCACAAGTATTATTTTTCTATAGATGGCCTAATATACATTTTCAATAATATTAAGCATTCTCTCTGTAGCCTTGATGGCAGATACAGTTTGGTCCGCATCCAGTCCTTTGGAGATGACTTGCTTGCCTTTAAAGTCCCATGTGATCCTGGTTTCAACCAATGCATCCGTTTTCCCTCCGGGAGGTATGGTTACCCTGTATTTTTTTAGTACAGGCCTGGGCTTGTTCAAGGAGTCATAAATTTTCCATAAAGCATTCATAAAAGCGTTGTATTGCCCGTCTCCAAATGAGGCTTCTTCATAAAGTTTCCCATCTATTTCAATCTGAATGCTGGCAACGGGCTTCATTGAGCCAGAGCTTGATAAAGTGTAGTTTTTTATAAAAATACTTTTATTATTCTGTCTGCTGTGTAAAACATCTGAAATAATGAAAGGAAGGTCTTCCATTGTAACACTTTCCTTTTTATCTCCCAATTCAATAACTTGTTTGGTTACCTTTTTTAGGGATTGGGGACTCAGGTGAATACCTAATTCCTCAAGATTCTTTTGTATATTGGCTTTCCCTGAAAGCTTTCCGAGAGCGTATATTCTTTTTCTTCCGAATCTTTCAGGAAGAAGCCTGTTAAAATACAGATTATCTTTATTGTCGCCATCTGCATGAATACCAGATGTTTGTGTAAATACATTCTCTC
>JAOZKQ010000177.1 GCA_029935275.1 Bacteroidales bacterium
GGGACTGGCCTTATTTCCAATTCAGGGGTATTCGCCTGTTTGTACCGGCTACCGGGGATGTGGCTTACTTCAAGCGTTTTGTTAAAGACTTTATGGCCCTTTATAAATTTAACAAGCTGTTTGTGGAGTTCGGTGGTTTCCGCTCAGACCTACATCCTGAAATAAACGCCGGATGGTTGTTGTTTGCCAAAGATCTGAATTATACACGGACGCCTGAACTGGATGGCTTGTTTGGATACAATCGTAATTCAAACCATCAGGATGCAGGCGGAGGAGAGATTATTGACAAGGAGCTTACACGAAATATTGTACAATATACAAGGCAGAACTTTATTGATTTCATTCCTGAAATTCCCACATTGTCACATGCTTATGCTTTGATAAATTCTCACCCGGAATTGGCGGTATTTCCGGATGATATCTGGCCGGATGTCTATGACCCAACCAATCCTGAAGTATATGATTTAGTTTTTGATATATTCGATGAGTACATTGATGTGGTAAAACCCAATATGATTCATATTGGACATGATGAATGGCGTGGTTTTCCGATGGGTAAATCACCTGCTTTTAAAGACCGGGACTATGCAGATCTATATATTTCTGATGTAAATACTTTATACGCTTACCTTACTAAAAAAGGGATAAAAGTTGCTATGTGGGGTGATTTTTTACTGGAAAGGGTACGGGGCAAGGAAGCAAGAACAGAGGAAAGTTTAATAGGTGAAGAGTATATGATTCCCGGGGCAGTCTCTTTTGAAAGGGTGAAAAACGAAATTCCCAAGGATATACTGATATTAAACTGGATGTGGAATGACGAGGTTGGTGGAAGAGAAAATGATGAAACATTTACCAGGGCAGGATTTAAGCAGATTTTTGGCAATATGGGGAATGAGATTCCTGATTACGAAGAAAGAATTAACAAATCCAATTTCATTGGCGGCGCCCCATCTTCCTGGGCAATAACCAATGAATATGTTTATGCGCGGGAAGAACTTGATGAGTTCCTTGGATGCTCATATTCTTTGTGGACAGGCAAGCAACTTGATACTGACACACGGAATCAAATAGTCCGTGAGATCATGCCATCTATTCGCAGAAACCTGAGTGGGAAGACAGAACCCAGCGCTGATGGAGATCCGGTTGTCTCAGTTGATCTGACCTCTCATTTTAATAGTGGAATAGATGATAAACGTATGAATTTAGATTTAGCAGGCATATCTCAAGGAAATGTGAGCCTCCATGAGAAAGCGTTTAATCTATCACTTAATTCCAAAGAATCTGCCATTGTTATTGGGGTAAAGGGTGTTGGCGACTGCCCTTTTGAAAAAGAAGTGAGAGGTATAACAGTTGGACGGGATGTTAGCAGTCTGATCTTTTTACATGCAAGTATAAACCCGGGACACATTTCTCCTGCCTACTGCGCACCCTACAATTTCTATAACACTTCCGAACTTCTTGGATGGTACGAAGTGGTTTATGAGGATGGTTATAAAGAAACAATTCCTATTCAATATGGAATAAATATCAGAGAATATACATCCAATGAGAATTGCTATTACAGTGATGCTATTGAGATTGGAGGGAAAGTTTTTTATGCCTTCGAATGGCAGAACAAGCGTCCTGGTGAAAAAATTGAAACTATAAATTTAATTGGCACCAAAAATGCCAGAAGACATATAATAAACTCCTGTTTTGAAGGGAAAGCAGAATTTGAAACCATACCAAGTAATGGCCTGATACTACTTGGCTTAAGTACAGTAGAAGTGAGAAAGGAGCTTATTTATCCCTATAAAAATTAGAGGAATAACTTCTCTAATTTCAGGTTTTCAGGCTTAGTATCAATTTTAAGGGTAAAAGTCTTGTGATCCAGGATGTCAGTTATCCAGAGTTTACCGGATAATATTTCACCTTTATCAAGAATTATTTTTATTACCTCATTTGCCTGCATAGACCCAATAATTCCGGGTAAAACCCCAATTACACCTACTTCGGATGCCTCCGGAATTATTCCTTCTCCTGATGATTCCGGATAAAGGCACCGTAGGCTTGGGCCTCCTTTATAATTAAATACTGATACCTGGCCTTCATATTTATATATTGCCCCAAACACCAGTGGCTTCCCCAAAATAACACAGGCATCACTAATCAGGTAACGGCTGGAAAAATTATCCGTTGCATCCACAATAATATCATAATCCCTAAGTATTTTCAATGCATTTTCCTTACTAAGGTATGTATTCAATACCTTGTACTCCGGAAGATCATTTAGTTCCATCAGGCGCTGTTTGGCAATGATGGCTTTTAGTTTCCCCAAATCATTCTTTCCATATAAAATTTGCCTTTGAAGGTTACTCTCCTGAACCAGATCATTGTCAACTATCCCTATCAATCCAACTCCGGCAGCAGCAAGGTATTGTAGTACGGGACAACCCAGACCACCTGCACCAATAACAAGCACTTTAGCCTGTTTTAACCTATTCTGACCGGCTTCTCCGATTTCCGGTAACATTATATGTCGTTGATATCTTCTTTTTTCTCTGTCTGATAGATTTATAGTTCTCATTTTAAGTATAGTATGATGTTTATTTTCCAGGATCTCTCTTCTGTTATGTTAATTTATCAGAAAACAAAAATAATCACTAATCAGGATTTCCTCATTTTGATTTTTCTTTCAATAAGCCAATAAATTGGTAAATCAAAGATTTTAAAATTTTCTGCCATGCCATTTTCGCCCTGAAGTGAATTTCTTTTCCCATTTCATCTTCAACTGATTCTATAAATAAGTCTGGCATTTTTAATAATTTAGATGCCGGAACATTAAGTTCAAAACACTTAGCAGCCCATAGTGAAAATTTTTTCTGAATTTCAAATTTATCATTTAATAAATTGACTATTTCACTGGCTTGAGATTCAATATTTTCCCCTAACTCTTTAACTTCTGAATCTTCCCTTCCTAACTTAATATTCATCTTGTTTCTTACCCGGTAATAAAAATCCGTTCCAAATGATTGCTCACTTTGAATAAACTGATGCCATGTATTCTGAACCAGGATAATATCACTTTCAGTATAATTATAACCTTTCCCCATTTTGCTTAACCTGTCTATAATAAATACTGATACCAATAAAGATAGTAAAATTGAAAGGATTACATGAAACCAAATTTTGTTCCAGCTAATATTTCTTGAAAACACTACCGGTGGAGCAACTGAAAGAATTCCCCAATTTAAATCATTCCCCAGATCAAAAGGCGTAAATAAAAAGAGGGTATCATTTCTTTTAACTACTGCTTCCCTTTCAGGAATTGTAGTTTTCAGGGAATCTAACGATTTATATGATCCTTCATGCTGTAAGACATAATTTGTAGAAACCAGATAATCTTCAATATCATTGATATGTACACCTATATTGAGTTCCTTAAAGGAGGGGATTACCTGAATTGCCAGAAGACCGGTAAATTTACCATTTACAAAAACTGGGAACCCGAAAAATGCAGATAAGGTACTTTTACTGGGCTCATACTCAGAGAAATCGACAAAAGCACTTTCTTCAGGCCCTTTTGCCTGTGAAAACAACTTTCCAAGCCCACTTGATTTGTATGGCCCATTTACAAGATTTGTTCCCAGATCCTTTTCTTTTGCCACAGTATAAATCACAACACCCTTTGCATTAATGATAAAAAAATCGTAAAAGCCAAAATGTTTTACGCAGCTCCTGGCCCATTGTTCAAAATCAATTTCTAAATCCGTACTGCTGTTTATGTTAAGCTGCGTATGGTTTAAATAATTCTTTATTCTATCAATTCCGGCTAAAAGCTTAACCTCCTCATTCAGAACATCAAACATTTCTGAAACAGATGATGCACTTAATTTATGGTTCAGTCTTAAGTTTTCAATAACCGATTCTTCAATTATCTTCTGGTCATTCAGATAACTTACTTCAGCAACTACCACTGCCACAATAATTGTCAGGATAATTGCATATAACCAGTATTTTGTATCAGGATGCATTAAGTATTGATTTTTCTTTTTCTATAACTAAGCTGGTGACAGAATCCCATCCAAATGTAAAAAATTCAAAACCATTACTTGAAATTTTTCCCTGAACCGCATCACCTACTATCTGGTTAACCAAAGCATAGTGCTCCTCTCTCAATTTCATCAGCTCATCCATATTATTTGTTTGCTCTACATTAACTTTAATGGCCAATAACTGTTCGTTATAAGCATTTAACCTTTGTTGTTTATTCCGGTTAAAAATTTGAATAGTGCTTGTGCCTATTAAAATAATAAGTGATAAAAGCAGGGCGAGAAATTCTGCATTTTGTTGAAAAAAGTTAGGTTCCTCTTTATTCACAAAATCAACCAATCCCTGGTGCCAGGGTATTAGTGAGTTTTCTGAAGGAACTGAAGAAATAGCAGCGAGATTGCTATTATCAAGCAATTCCCTTTTCCGGGTAAATAAAATAGACGCAATCTCGTTCACCACAAAGGCAGGAGTTCCTTTTGTAGCAACCAGAAGCCGGTCAACTCCCAGTGTTTCGATATTTTCTGCGGGATTTGGAGGAATTCCACTATAAATACCTCTTGGTATAACAGATTGTTGAAACATTGGCATATCAATAGAAATAGCTTCAGATTGGGTTATGGGTTCACTGTGTGCATTCGTTTCATTTATAAAAATTTTAATATCCTTGTTGTTTGCTGAACGAACCCTGAATACAGCATCAATATCACCATTCTTAAATAACCAGCTTGCAGAGTTCCAGGATGTAATAATGGGCAAAACTTTACTTTCATCCAGGCCAAAATGATCTTTAAGCATAATGTATGACATATACTGTGCACTGTTTTTAGTAGGGACAGCCACTTTTATTCCATTTACCCCTTCTATATTATCAATATGCAAATTGGGTTGAAAAATGAAGTGAAACACATATTCATCCAGTATAGCTATCAGTCTTGTATTGCCTGGTATTTTCAGGTTAGCCGGCATGGTTGCAATTTGCACCAGGTTTTCTTCTA
>JAOZKQ010000020.1 GCA_029935275.1 Bacteroidales bacterium
TGTTGTAATGCAGTTAATGGTTTTAAAGTACCTTTCAGATCAAAAAAACTCATGTCTATCTTATAAAATGTTATTTTAACTTAATAAATCTCTCAGGTAACAGGAAGGTTCTTTTACCCGTTCCTTACAGATTATCTTTCAATTTCCGGAGGACAAACCCCCAGACTATTCATAATGGCAGAAACATCTGCAATATTTTCACCCACCAACATATTTTCCAGCAGTGTAACGCCATGTACATAAGCTACTCCGCGCAAATGAGAGCGTCTTGGCTTGTCACCACCATCACTTGCAAGATAAAAACCAATTTCTCCACGAACAGATTCTGTCCGTACATAGGCATCACCTTTAGGCAATGTCCATTTTTGAGGATTTGGAATCTTATTATAAACAGAACCTTCCGGCATCATATCAATTACCTGGCGAATAATACGAATAGATTGTCTGGCTTCCTGACGCCGTACCAGGGCCCTTGCCCAGATATCACCACCCTCAGCAGTTGGCACCTCAAAATCAAGTTTATCATAAACTTCATAAGGATCATCAATTCGGATATCACTTTTAATACCACATCCGCGAAGAACCGGTCCTACAACACCCTTCTCAATCGCTGTTTCTTTATCAACAATACCAACACCCTGGGTCCTCTTCTTAAAAATGGCATTCTCAAACATCAGGTCATCATAATCATCCAAACGTTTTTCAATATAATCCATTGTCTTTAAAACACGTTGCTCAAAACCTTTGGGGAAATCCCTTCTGACCCCACCCGGCCATATGTACATATGATAAACCCGGCCACCTGTTAGCTCTTCAAATAAGTCCAGGATGTAATTTCTGTCACCTACACTCCACTGTCCCACGGTATATAATCCCAGAGAACCATTTTGCCCTCCATACCACAACATAAAAGAAGCCAACCTGGCCATCTCAAGTACCATCACCCGGATATATTTTGCCCTTTCCGGGACTTCACGCCCTTCAATTTCTTCTACAGCCCTGGCATAAGATTCTTCCATCGGGTCAGTTTCCGGAACGCAAAACCGGCACATTAAGGTAAAGCTCTGGAGCCAGTTTCTTTGCTCCTGAAGTTTTTCAAAAGCCCGGTGCAGGTAACCTACTTCGGTAGTTGCTTTAACTATAGTATCACCCTCCACTTTCAACCGCACCATCATATTCCCGGTAATTCCAGGGTGCTGCGGACCTAAATACAGTGTTGTTGCCTTTTCTCTCATCTTATCTCGAATATTTTTTTGCAAAATCGGGAATTTCTTCTCCTGAACGTTTTGTTATCGTTTCTCGTACATCCTGCGCATCTTCCCGGCCAGGCCTTTCAAAAAATGTTTCAGCAGCATAAGCTGCGGTATCAAAATCACGACGCATAGGTGGTGGTCCTGTCCAATCCTCAAGAATAAATTCATCAGGGGCAACCAGGCCTTCAAACTGAATTCCATATAATTCGCGGAATTCTCTTTCATAGGTATGGGCTTGAGGCCAGATCATATCTATATTAGCTATTACAGGCTTTTCCCTGTCAATTCTGGTACGTATAAAAACTTTTACCTTTTCCTCCGGGGACCAAACAATATATATCAGTTCAAATTCATTCTCTTCCAGCCAGTCAACGCAAGTAATGTGGGTCAGATGAACATATCCCAGCCTATCTTTTAAATAGGTAAGAATGGAGGGAATACACTGCTTATCAACTAAAAAATCCAATCTGTTCCCATCAAAATCTGTTTCTTTTGCTGTAACGAAACTGGTTTTAATATGTTCAATCAGATTTGCTTTTATTTTTTCCATCTTTTCTGATGTTATTATAAGTTCTATGCTTTTCTTTTCGTAAAAATAAACTATCCTACCAATTATAATCAGGCATCACCCAATTTGGAATGATCCTCTTCTGATTTGCCCGATACCATTCCAGGTTATCTTTATACTCTTGGGCTCCATTTGCTTTTCCTTCACTGATCAGTTCCTGCAATTTACCAAAACCTGAAAGAACAGATTCGGGACGAGGCATACAACCATTAATATAAACATCTACAGGAAGGTATTTATCCAACACCTTAATGGTATTGTAAGAATCATAATACATTCCTCCATTTATAGTACAAGAGCCAAAACCTATTACATATTTTGGATCCTGCATTTGTTCATAAACACGGATTACCCTTTTTAAAGTTTTGGTAGTTAAATATCCGGTTATCAGTAAAACATCGGCCTGACGTGGTGTTGCTGCACCTCTCACCCCAAGTCTCTCTGCATCATATCTGGAAGTCATTGTTGGGGGAATTTCAATTGCCCCACAACCTGTACCATATGCCAGCACCCATATAGACTGTTTTCGTGCCCAGTTCTGGATGATATCAACTATTTTTTGTGAACTTTTATCGTTAATCATTTTCTCTCAGTTTAAAAAAATACCGCATGCAAAATAGCAAGCAAGCCAAAAAAGGTAGGCCAGCCCCAGAAATACCTGATCGCCTGCTCTGTTCTATACCTTGGGCTAACTACACCATAAAGCATGGGAATCAAATAAATAGCAAATGTTTTAAGTAAAAGCACAATCAAGTTATCAGCGCCTCCCATAAACAAATCAACATACAGTGTTAGTTTTGCAAAGGCAAAAACTGCCCCGGAAGACATAAGCGTAAACAAATATTTACCACCATTTTCCGAAACAGGCCCGGATGCCAGCTCTGTAGGTGCTCCTACAATATCGAAAGGAGAATACCTGAACATCCCAAGCATAGCCAGCACAGCTGCAATAAAAGCAAAAGGAGAGCTAAACATCAACCAGGTCCCGCTTTGTGCCTGTACCTCCATTAAATCAACAATAGAAGTTGTTTTGAATTGCATCATTAAAGCAACCAGTGCCATTACCCAGGGAATTTCAAATCCAACCATCTGGCTTAAACCACGGGTTACACCAATGGCAGAATTCGGGTTTCCGGTTTGTCCGGCACCCAATGCCATCCCTAATGGACCAAACACCATTATATACAATAGAAAGATCAAATCTCCATCGAAATTCAGGTTTGGGAACCACTTCCCGTCATTTAAAACAGGAACGATCATCAGCGTCATTATTGAAGACACCATGATAAATGCCGGCCCCAAATGCTGCATCAGACCATGATGAATAGCCGTTGATTTAGAGTACAGTTTCATTGCATCGATAAAGTTCTGATAAAAAGGCGGACCTTTCCGGTTCTGAACCCTTGCAATAATTTTACGGCTTAATCCCATATAGGTCATTCCAACAATAAATGCTAGGATGAATGAAACAACCACGCCTAATATTTTATACCAAATTGAATCCATTGATCTCTAATTTAATTTTATCCAAATACATTGTTTTTTATTAGCAACATAATAATCAGAAATAAGATTACATATATTGCATAGGTCTGACCGTTACCGGTATATATTTTCCTTGTAAAATCAAATAATGCCTCCAGTCCATTCGCAAAACCATTGTAATATTTATCAATTTGCCTGCGCATAACAGGTTCAACAGCACGCATAAAGGGTTGAAAGAAGTTAATGGAAAATGTCAGGTTTTCATGTTCCTTGGGTACTTCACCCGATGAACTGATATCCTTTGTTGTTACGTACCTTGTATTTTTGTATCCTTTAATTGTAAGAAAGATGGTAAATACTACAAAAATTCCCAAAATAGCATAGAGTATTGGCTGAAGGGCCACCTGATTTCCCCAACTATTAAAAAGGATGGAAGTATCCCAAAGATGCTGGTTTGTAGGGGCAAATCCCAGAGCCTGCATCCCTGCATCAATAGGTTTCAGTATAAGTCCAGGGAAAGTTCCAAGAACAAAGCTGAGGCCTGCAAGAACCAACATAGGTATTACCATAAGAACAGGAGCTTCTTTTACATGCGCCCATTCTTTTTCTTCCTGGCCAAGGAAAAAGCCAAACAAAAACTTATAACAATATAGAAAAGCTGCAGTACTGGAAAAGAAAACTAAAATGATCAGCATATAATGATCACTTGTAATAAGTGACTCATAAAGCATCCATTTTCCAACAAAACCACCTAATGGAGGAATTCCTGCCAATGCAATAATCGACATTAAAGAAGCCAGAAAAGTCCATGGCATTTTTCTTATCAGGCCGGTTACTTCTGTAAAATTTGTTGTTCCTGTTTGTCTTTCAATTGCACCAACTGCCATAAAGAGGGTACTCTTAAATATTGCGTGCATAACAGCAAGAAATAACCCGGCCAAAATGGATAACTCGGTACCAATTGCAATTCCTGTTACTATATAACCCAACTGGGCAACGGAGGAATAGGCAAGTAACTTTTTTGCATCATCCTGCTTAACTGCCCAAAGTGTTCCAATAGCTGCTGTAATTGCACCCATCCAGGCCAGGACTTCCCTGAACCAGAATCCTTCAGGAAGATGGCTAATCATACTAAGCATTACAATGCTCAAACCATAAACTCCCATTTTTGACAATGCACCGGAGAAAACGCTTGTATAAGCCATGGGTGAATTACTGTAAGCTCCCGGAGCCCACACATGCAACGGCATAAGAGCAGCTTTTACACCAAATCCGACAAGCAGTAATATGGGAATTAACAATTGCAAATTGAAACTTAATACCGGATAAGCGGTAATCAGGTCAGCAATCATAAAATTCCCGGTTACAGAATGACTTATCACAATGGCCATTAACATTGCATAGGCACCAATAGCACTAAATATAAAATATTTAATTCCAATACTTTGAGTGTGTTTCCCGTTATAGATAACCATTAAATAGGAAGACCATGTCATGATTTCCCAAAAAATGAAAAAAGAAACAAAATCCTTACTGAACAAAATGCCCAGCATTGACATAATGCTAAGGACATAATTGAAATAAAAATACCCACGACGTTCTTTCCCTTTCATGAAACCGACTGAATAAATCGCAGCCAGTACACCAAGGCCAAGCACAATAAGCGAAAAGATCCAACCAAAGTCAGTAATACCCCAGCTGAGGTCAATCCCACCTGCCTTAAAATGCACCTCCTGTCCTACACTTACATTCATATAAAACAGAACAGACGGAACAATTACGGAAGCCAGGAATAAAATATCCTGTAACACATGATTCACTTTTCCTGCCAGCCAGCTTATTACAGCTCCGGACAAAAAGATTAAAAATATTAAATATATCATATCCATAACAGAATCAACTTTTACAAATTAGGGATTAAGCAATAAAACATCCTGAATATATTTTGTCTTATCCAGCAAATCTCCAGATGCTTTATGAAGCACACCGGTAATTGCATCCGGATAAAACCCAACTAGCAATATAATCACACCTAAAGTGACCATAACAAAAAGAGCATTAAGAGTAGGCTTCTTTGGTTCAACACCTTCTGCCATTTTAAAGAAGTAGATCCTGTTAACCACCCTCAGATAATAAACCAGTTCAATAATGCTTACAATCAGGATCAATGCAATAATTATTATCATATTTTCATCAGCAGCAGCAGTAAGGATGGAGAGTTTACTCCAAAAACCTGCAAAAGGAGGGAGTCCCACTATAGCAAAAGCTCCAAGTGCAAACAAAATAGAAGTAATGGGAATATGTTTCCCCATTCCGTTTGTTTCATGAATAAATTTATCTTTTGAATTATAAACAAGATAACTTCCTGAGAAGAACAGTAATGGTTTAATAATTGCATGGTTAAACATAAGGAATAAGGCGGCAAAAACACCCTCTGCCGTACCAATACCAAAAGCAACCATAATTAGTCCCATCTGGCCAATACTGGAATAGGCAAGCATTCTTTTTAACCTGTCCTGCCGCAGGGCAGTTGTTTCAGCAACTATTAATGTTATAAGCCCGATATAAAGCATAAACTGCATTGTACCATCCACATCAAACATGGTAAAAATAATTCGTACCATGGCATAAACACCTGCCTTAGCAACAATTCCGGCAAAGGCAGCACCAATTGGCCCGGGGGATTCAGTATATGCATCAGCAGCCCATCCATTCAGGGGAAACATTTCGGCTTCAATCCCAATGGCTGTAAGAAGGAATACCAGGGCTGTAATCTTATATGTAGTATTCATTTCCGGCATCTTACTGGCAATATCTGCCATGTTCAGTGTACCCAATTGGGTATAAATAATCATGATAGCCAACAAAAGGAAAGTAGATGCAAGGGCTCCCATAAATAAATATTTAAAGGCCGCTTCTGCGCTATTCCTTTCTGTATAAAAAGCTGTAAGTGCATAAGCAGAAATCCCAACAATTTCAATAAATACAAATAAATTGAAAATATCACCGGTTAACACGATCCCAACAGAACCTGTAACCAGCATCATAAGTAAGATAAAATATTTTTTAGCCGGTTCAAAATCGACATTTTGCTTAAAACGGTAACTATAAATCCATACCATAAGGCCAATAAAGGTCATTAAGGTAACCAGAAAACCAGAAAACGGACTAAATACCAGGTTAATACCAAGTGGTGGCCGCCAGCCTGCGATCACTTCAACTATTGGGCCGGTATGCAATACCTGATTTAAAAGTGTTGCAGATAATATAAACATATAAAGCAAAACCAGTCCCGGTATAATCCGGACCAGTTCTTTCCAAATCATTCCTAACAACGGAATCAAAAATGCCGCTAACAAAGGAATTACTACAAGTAAAACAGGTGTTCCTACCATTTCAAGTTCTTTATTTCGTCAATTCTTAAAGTATCATGATGTTTGTATAACCTGATTACCAGGGATAAAGCAACTGCGGTAACAGCAAAGCCAATTACAATAGCGGTAAGTACAAGTGCCTGAGGAATTGGGTCAACCATTCTGGATGCATCATTTTCAAAACCAGGAGAAAAAATTGGTGCAGTACCACCTCTTATATATCCCATGGCAACAAATATTAAATGTACACCGGCATCAACAATTGATAATCCAATAACTATCTTGATTAAAGATTTTTTAACCAGTGCACCATAAAGCCCAATCAAAATCAGTAATATGGAGGCTCCATAAATACTAAATTCTATATATTTAAACAAAGATTCATCCATAACCTTAATCTTTTTCGTGTAAAACAGTATAAATAACTCCTGTCAGTTCTGCAGCAACTTTAAAACCAATCAAAATATAAACAATTGGTATCACCCCGCCACTGAATAAACTATTCAGAGTACCGGTAGGTAGGAAGTTTTCAAGAAATGTTCCATGATTCATAAAACCAAGCAAGCCGATTACTACAAAGAAAATACCAGCCAGCGATTCAACTATAGACAACAGGTTATGACTTACTGAATAATTATCATAAGCTAAAAGCATAAGAAGGAAGCCTGTGGCAATTATTGTCCCCCCCTGAAATCCACCTCCCGGAGACAGATGTCCGTGAACAAATACATAAACACCCAATAATATAATTGCAGGAAACAATAACTTTGAGCCTGACATTACAAGACTGCTGGAAGGAAACAATACCGAACGTTCACCAACATGATGCCTCTTTTTATACAGGATACCTCCCAGGGCAGTAGCCGCAAGAAATAAAACCGTAACTTCTCCCAGGGTATCAAAGCCCCTGAAGTTTACAACAATGCTTGTAACGGTATTAGCCACATTCAGTTCAGTAACCGTTTTTTCTAAATATTGGTCTTTTACTCCCTCGGTAAAATGTTCATTACCGAAATTCAATCCTAAAAATATAACACCCAGATCCCAGGCTAGTACGGCAAGCAGTAATATGACAATTAACTTTTTCATCTTCAGCTATTAGATTTTTTATTTTTATCATGCTCATCTTCATACCGTACTGTATTCCGTATGGTAATAACAAAAATGATCGTAGTTAAGGCCACTCCAATAGCGGCTTCTGTAAGAGCAACATCAGGTGCCTGTAACAGGTAAAATAGTATAGCTAAAATAAGACTGATTACACCGGTTGCTATAACTGCAACTAACAAATCTTTTTGTACCACTGCATAAACAGCCGCACCCAGCATTATTATCAACAGGACGATAAACAAAATTAGATACATCATGATTTTACCTCCTCTTTTTCTTTATTGGTATTAACTTCCCTGTAAGCATCCATCTTTTCAGGATCACCTTTGATCAGTGGATACCATTTTCTTTTATACATTGCCCGTGCCAGAGCATGAGAACTAAGTGGGTTTGAATACGCAATAAATATGATGATAATCAATATTTTCAACAGCCATGAAGGCTCAAGAAAACCAACACCAAGTATAAGGCTCATGGCCCCAAGAGTGGTGGCTTTAGTTCCTGCCTGAATGCGATTATAGATATCAGGCATTCTTAAAATACCCAGGGAACCCAGAAATAAAAAAATACTTCCTGTTATAATTAAAATACCTCCAATAATTTCCATGATACTCATAATGCGCCCTCCAAATATCTGGCTATAACAATAACACCTATAAAACCAAGGACACCATAAACCAGGGAAACATCGAGGTAAATAAAACGCTCAAATACATAAGCAAGAAGTACCATGCCAGCAACACCTATAGTAGTTAATGTATCAAGAGCTACTACACGGTCTCCAGCAGTAGGGCCTTTAATAAAACGGATGGCTGCAAAAATTAATCCTACAACCATAAAAAATAAAGCTATGAATAAAATATATACCATAATTAAAATATTTTTAACAGAATTTCTTCAAATTGTCCGGCAATTTCTTTAAAAGCTTCCTCAGGATCTGTTGTTTTCACATCAATCCAGTGAATATAAAAAGTATCCTCAATAATATCTATACTTAAAGTCCCCGGTGTAAGAGTAATACTATTTGCCAATACCATTCTTGAAAATTCAGTAGGCAGCTTTGACTTAAATTTTACAATTCCCGGATTTATAGGCAATGAAGGAGTAAGTACCCTACGGGCCACATCAAAGTTGGATTTAATCAGTGCTATCAGAAGTACAATAATGTATTTCACCATATAAAATATCTTTACCGGACTCAGAATAGCAAGTGTGCAGCAGGTAAATAAATTAACAGTGAAAAACGAAATGATCATGGTGGCAAACACCCCAACTAATAATTCCTGCGTAACAAATGAACTGGTAAATGCAATCCATAACATCATAAGAAGTATCCAGCTTATAATAAACCTGGATAATTTTTGACTAAAACTTAGCGTTTGCATATAACTATCTATTTAAATTAATCCAGATCGTATTTTTGATCATCAAAATACTTCATAAACTGTACCCTCTCATATTCAGCAGGATTTGGACTATTCACCTGACTCATTTTTCCTTTAAAATCATCAATTTTTTCAAATCCATGCTTTCCCATCCAAATTCTTAAATCTGTAATGATTTCTTCAAGATACTCAATACCATTTTTATAAAGTGAAGACACTATCTGTACAGCATCAGCCCCTGCAAGAATCTCTTTAATAACTGAAGCTCCATCATGAACTCCTGTAGAAGCTATCAGGTCACATCCTACCCGGCCATGAAAGATCGCCATCCAACGAAGAGAAATCGCTAAATCGGATGAATGACTTAATACATTAGATGGAGTTATAGTGAAATTATCTATATCAATGTCAGGATGAAAAAACCGGTTAAATAATACCAGACCATCTATTTCAGTATTTGACAATTTTTTGACAAAACCAGCCAAATTTGAAAAATAATAACTAATTTTAATGGCAACCGGGATGTTTAAATCCTGCTTAATCTTTTCAACCAATCTGAAATAAATAGCTTCAATCTCCTGAGCAGTCTTTGAAAAATCAGATGGGAGTATGAATAAATTTACCTCAAGGGCATCGGCACCGGCTTCCTGTATTTTTTTTGCAAAAAAAGACCATTCATAAGAGCAGGTACAATTAATGCTGGCAATAACAGGAATATCGATAATGCTTTTTGCATCTTCAATAAGCTTTAAGTATTTTTTAATATTATCTTCCTTAATCTTGTAGTCGTAATAATCAAGGTATCCCAAATTTTCATCATCTTCCTTTGACTCTTTACGAATGATGCTCTGGTATTCGTGGTAAATCTCTTCTTCAAAGATAGATTTTAACACAACTGCACCTGCTCCGCTTTTTTCAATTTTCTTCAAATTTATAATAGAAGATGTAAGTCCGGAACTTCCAACGACTACCGGCGACTTAATTTTTAGTCCTAAATAATTGACTGATAAATCCATAGCAAAGTTTTATTAATAAATTACTTGATTTGGAATGCAAATTTACGAGTATATTTTGTCATAAAAGATATTCTATAACATATTTAAAGCTAACAGATATAATTTAGTTCCATTATAAATAATCTTCATATCTATATATTTAGATAATATATACGCATTAAGAATCTTGAATACTTTTGGTAAGAGTCAAGTCCAAATTTAAAGTTTTATACATATATTTATCCAAAAATATCTAATAAAAAAAATGAAAACTATATCATTAAAAAATGTAGAAAAGAAAAAGGTAAAAATGGATGGTGCTTCAGGAGCCTGGAAGCAGGTACCCCTATCAGGAAACGATGGAGCTCCTGTATATGCTTACCGTGTTTTTACTGTTGAACCAGGTGGATATACCCCTTACCATACCCATAATTATGAACATATGAATTATATTATTGAAGGAGAGGGGGCAATTATTAATGAAAACGGAGAAGAACTGCCGATAAAAGGTGGCGATTTTGCGCTGGTACTCCCAAATGAGAAGCATCAGTACCGCAATAAGTCTAAAGATAAACCCATGGTAATGATCTGTGGGGTACCAAAGCAATTTGAATAATATTATTTATCTTTACACCCGAAATTATAAAACCAGACGTTTAGCCTTTTGAGGAAACCTAAAAAGATAAAAGAAAAACTGGCCCGAAATAACCGGCAATCATTCATGCTGAATCATCGTGAAATGAATGCCATGGATGCATTTTGTAAAAAATATAAAATTTCAAATAGATCAAAATTCATCCGGGAAGCAGTTATGACCGTTATCCTTAAGAAATTTGATGAAGATTATCCGAGTTTATTTGAAAACGAAGAGGAACATCTATTCAATGGAACCGGACAGAATTGAAGTGTGAAGGTTGAAGGTTCTGGGTTCAGAGATTCAGGATTAAGGATAATTCGTTGATATCCCTTGTAGATTTATTGCGAAAACAAAAAACCTTCATTCGGAAAAATTCTCTAAAAATTACATATTATTAATGCGAATCAGGAGGCAACTTTCAGTTCACCCCCTGAATTTGCCTTTAATAGCCCTAATTCCCTAAAAACTTAACCGGTATTACCATCGATACAGCTATTAATTTCCCCCCTTGTTTTCCAGGAGTCCATTTTTTATCAGTTAGTTTAATAACTCTCAAAGCTTCTTTATTCGCTTCAGGGCTAAGGCCCCGGAGAACTTCAAGTGATTTTACAGAACCATCTACGTCCACTATAAACCTAACATAAACGATACCATCCAGTCCTTCATCAATTAAAGATTGTGGATATTTGGTATGCCTGATTATAAAAACTTTCAGGGAATCCATTCCTCCAGGGAATTCCGGCATTTCTTCAATACGCATAAATACTTTATTTTCCGTAGCATCTTCCTCCTCAAGCTCTGCCATTTGTCTTGTAACAGGAAAAGTACTTCCTTTCAAACGAACACCCCTAACCGCATAATTACTTACTCCTGAAGGAAGCGGCAAAGGCTGTTTTACGCTTATTGAATTCCCACTCAGGTTTCTGATTTCCGAATCAAGGGCGAGAAACGAAGTATATCGCGTTAGCAAATTATATTTAAGGCCAATACTTACAATCTCAGCCTTCAGATCTTCGTCTCCATGAGAGACACTGGCAAAATCATCAAGTAAGCGAATTCTTTCTCTGGCCCACAAATATTTAATTGCAATATTATCAGATAAAGGTTCCGCTGAACTGATCTTTATGGTGTTTGAAAACTTTTTCCGACCGGCTATACCACTAAGCCTGATTGCACCTTTAGCAGGACCCTTCCACTTACCAAAAATAAACACCGGCCTTTCTGAAAATACATCGGGTACATTTAAAGGTTCAATATCATAAGCATCAAAACCATCAAAATTTATTTTCACATCAGTTAACACAGGTGAAGAAATATACTTTCTGAATTTTGCCGCCTTTTTAGCCGCTTCATTTTCATTGGTAACAATAAAAGGAATGCCACAGCCTACATGGGCTATTCCTTCAATAATATACCTGTTAACTGAAGATCCGATACCAAAAGAAAAAAAATTCGCATCTCCCAGGTGCTTACGAATATACCCAAAAGTTTCCTTCTCAACTCTCACATATCCATCCGTTGCTATTACAAAACTCCTGGAAACACCTTCAGATGAAGGAATAGCCATTGCTCTTTTTATAGCAGACAACAATTCAGTACCGCCACCCCCATTTTGTTTATTAATAAAGGCAATAGCTCTTTTAATATTCTCCGGACCAACGGCCAACGGTTCCGGTGAAAAAACCTCTGATCCACCTGCAAACAATAAGATATTAAAGCGATCACCTGAACGAAGACTTTCAAGAAGTGTCTTTATAAGTTTTTTTGAAATATCCAGAGGAAAGCCATGCATTGAACCGGAAATATCCACGATAAAGATATACTCCCGGGAAGGTATTTCCTCTGGAAAAACCCGTTTAGGAGGTTGGATCATACTAATGAAGAAATTTTCCTGTTCCCCTTCAAAAAGCAGAAGCCCTGTAGTAATCTTATCACCGTTCAGACGATAATCAAGAATAAAATCTTTATTTCCCTTAAAACTTTCTGTATCTTTCAAACGAATGCTCGCCTTGTCCCTGCCTTTATAAGAAATCATTAGCTCATGCGAAGGGCTGAATATCGATTGAACAGGCATTCCTGCATCCAGATTTACCTGTATATCAAATGAATAATTTGGAGACACTCCCTCCTTAAGATAAGGATTTACCACCCAGTTTTCCCCTTTTCCATCATTGGGACTGCTATACCTGGGACCAACTACTGTTGGAAAAACAAACTCATAAATACCTGATTCAGGTATAAGCATCTCAGTATATTTAAGTTCTACCTCAATTACATCTCCGGGAAGAATATTCGCTACATTCATACTGAACACATTAGGCCTCTCCTGCTCCAGAAGGGAGGCTGTTTGCCCATTAATTTTTGCCTGTTCATACATCTGCCGGGCCTTGTCCCGTTCCTGAATTACTGCTACAATTTCCCTTTCCCCTATTTTCATTTTCATTTCAAATACGGCAGCCCTGGTAGAAGCCGGGAATATATATATAGCTTCCAGTGTATTTTTGCCAGTATTTTCATAAATCTGATTAATAATCACTTCTGCAATAACTCCGGCAATATTTACTTTTACCTTCGTTTTTTTCAAAGCTAACTGGTCAGTCTCAGGGTCATCACTTTTTACAAAGAAATAAGGTGAAAGTGATCTGTCACTATCTGATAGATTATTTGGTTCCTGGCGGGCAAAAACTTCAAAATCTGAAAAAGTTATAAATGCGGATAAGAGAGTAATAATTGTAAATATGTTTTTTGGTAAATTCATGACTTTATATTTTTTATGTGAATAACTGGACTTCTGCTCAACTTATTGCAGGTTGAATTTTATGGGGATGGTAAATTTCACTTTCACCGGGTTCCCTCTTTGTTTTCCGGGAATCCAGTCGGGCGATGAAGAAAGAACTCTTTTTGCTTCCTTGTCAAGCTCCGGGTGAGCATTTCTAAGGATTTCAATTCTGGTTAACTTCCCTTTTTCGTCTATAATGAAAGAAAGGATAACTGTTCCTCCAATTCCATTTTCAAGAGGAAGAGCAGGATAAATAATTTGATTCAAAATGAATTTATGAAAATTATCAAGTCCTCCCCCCTGAAATTGAGGCATCTCCTCTACAATAACAAAGAAGTCTGGTTCATCAGTATCATTAACAGCTGATTCGGTCAGGTGAAACTCAATCGGTTCGGTTTCTTTCGTTTCCAAAGACACGGGTTTGAACTCTTTAAAAATATCTTCGGTATTCTTAACAAGCTCAAACTTCTCAACAACCACAGGAGGAGGAGGTTTGAGTTCTTTCTTTTGAAAAGTATTAATAATATCTACTTCAGCCTCAAAGGCACCAGACTGAAGATTTAAATCCAAATAATCAGGATTAGGACTGTTCCATTCAAAAGCAATAAGGCTTAACGATAGACTTATCACCAAACCCAGCAGAAAAAAACTCCCTTTTTGTCGCTCGATATTTACTATGTCATTTTTTTTGGTTTCCATAGGTTTAAAAATTTATAATTATCAATTATTTTAGTTCTCATAATAAAGGATGCAACACCTGAATAATTTCCATAAATATTTTTCAATTATTTTTGGAACGATCTTTGTAATTTATTGATTGAGAACTTCATTAATCAGGCACCTGTTTAACTGACAAGTTATATTTAGAGTCGTTCAGACTTAATGAGGTTCTTTTAAAAAAAAGAATTATTTACATCAAATACACCCAGGTTTGTTTCTTAAAATAATCCACAGGTCAGCTTATAACAGGGAAAAACTCCAAAAACTTCCCGATACGGAGATTATTTCCATTTATAAGAAGCAAAAAGATCCGGAAATTCTGGGAATCTTGTTTGACCGCTATATTCACCTGGTATTTGGTGTTTGTATGAAATATCTAAAAAATAAAGAGGAAGCCAAAGATGCCGGTATGGAAATCTTTGAAAGCCTGTTTGAATTATTATTGGAGCATAAAGTAGAAAAATTTGCTCCCTGGCTACATACGGTTAGCAGAAATTTCTGTTTAATGAAATTAAGAAAAAGGCATCCTGAACATTTTATTGAAGAATCACTACTGACCGGGAAAGAAAGCACTAAATTTGTGGAATATACTCCTGATCTGCATCTTATTAATGAAAAAGAGTATAAATTAGCTGAATTGGAAAAAGCACTGGGGCTGATCAATAAAAATCAGCAACAATGTATCCGTCTATTTTTTCTGGAAAATAAGAATTATAGTGAAGTGGCTGTGCTCACCGGTTTTAATATGAAACAAGTGAAAAGTCATATACAAAACGGGAAAAGAAATTTGAAAAATATATTAACAAATTAGAGGTCAGTAGATAACTACATAGTTTTTACATACTGCATTTCAGTAATTTACAAGTTCTGATATTTATCAAAACGTTTAAGATAAGTTTATATCTAATTAAAATCATTCGTTTCTTTTTATAAAAACAAATATAACAAGGGTTTAATAAATATATAATATGCATATAACTACTGACCTCTATAACAAATAATGACCAAAAGGCCTGACATACCTGTTTTTCTACCTTCTGGTTGCCTGAGTCTCGAATCTATTCTGAAATATCAGGATGGAGGATATTCCAAAATGGAAAATGAGAAAATCTCGC
>JAOZKQ010000178.1 GCA_029935275.1 Bacteroidales bacterium
CAGCCTTAAATGGACCATAAAGATATAAAATATGATTAATCTGTTTATAACTCCTGATATATATATGCCAAAATTATCCTTGTTTTTAATAATTTCGTGGGAATATAAATCGGAACATGAGTAATTTAAAAGTTTATCAGGCCTCTGCCGGTTCAGGAAAGACCTATATGCTTGCTTTGCAGTATATTGTGTTGCTTTTTGAAAATCCCTTACTTTACCGGAATATACTTGCAGTTACTTTTACAAATAAGGCGGCAGGCGAAATGAAAAGCCGGATTATTGAAAAACTTTATCTGTTATGGCAGGGGAAAGAGCCTGGTTATAAAAAGGAAATTAAAAAACGACTTGGTATTTCTGATAATGATATTCAGGAAAGGGCAGGAGGTGTATTGAAAAGTATTTTGCATAATTACTCTTATTTTTCAGTCCAGACTATAGATAGTTTTTTTCAGAAAATTCTTCGGGCATTTGCAATGGAAATGGGGCTGCAATATACCTATGGTTTGCAACTGGATCAGGATAAAGTATTGAATGCTGCTGCGGATTCACTTATAATGCAGGCCGATGAGAATAAAGATGTTAGAGACTGGCTGATTCGCTTCTCCGGTTCAAAAATTGAAGAAGGGAAAGCCTGGAATGTTAAGCAGGATATCCTTGGGCTCGGTAAACAATTATTTTCTGAGAAAGTTAAAGTTATCATTCCTGAATTATGGAGTTTTATTGAAGATAAGGATGTTAGAGATCAATATCTTAATGAGTGTAAGGATATTGTTCAGTCCTTTGAGAAGTCTATGAAACGACAGGGTGAAGAAGCGGTGGGCATTCTTGAAAACCAGGGCTTAGATTATGATTCTTTTACTTATAAAAAAAGCGGACCCGCAGGATATTTTTATAAGATAAAAGGGGGGAATGATTTTGAGCCCAAATCGCATGTCCGAAAAACAATAGATGATTCAGAGAAATGGGTTTCCGGTAGAAGTGAGAACCGGGACTCATTAATGCAAATAGCAACCGGGAAATTGCATCCTCTTTTAATAAGTGCTGTTGAGTATTATGATCAGCATTATAGGGAATATTCTACAGCTACCCTTATTTTACAGCAATTTTATACACTTGGTATTTATGTTGACCTGGAAAATAAAATACAGGAGTATGCCAGGGAAAATAATGAGTTTTTAATATCTGACCTTGCTAATTTTCTTAACCGGATCATTGACCATAATGAGGTGCCGTTTATTTATGAAAAAACAGGAATAATATTCAGACATTTTTTTCTGGATGAATTTCAGGATACATCTGTTATTCAGTGGAATAATTTTAAACCCTTAATTTCCGGCAGCCTTTCAGCAGGAAATATGAATATGGTGGTGGGAGATGTCAAACAATCTATCTACAGATGGAGAAACAGTGACTGGAAAATTCTTGGAGAACGGGTTTATGATGATTTCTTAGCATTTAAGCCGGAATCTGTTTCGCTGGGTGCAAATTATCGTTCGAGAGAAAATATTGTACATTTTAATAATGCATTTTTTTCGGCAGGAGCAAGCCTGCTCCAGGATAAATTTAACCAGGAATTTGATGCCAGCGGTTTTGATGAAGCGGAGATGAACCAGATGACTGAAAAGGTCCGCTTTGTTTATAAGCATACTATTCAGACACCCTCCAGACAATTGAATATGGAAGAAGGGCAGGTGAACTGCAGATTTTTTGAAGGAAGATATTCAGAGTGGAAAGAACCGGTTGACTTACAATTCCCACAAGATATTAAACATCTGATAAAGGAAGGAGTGCAGCCGGGAGATATTGCTATCCTGGTAAGAGATCATAAAGATGGAAAACGGGCAGTAGATGCCCTGATGAAATACAGTGAAGAAAATGATGATGAGGGTGATATGAATTTCCCAATTGTTTCTAATGAATCTTTATACCTGAAGAATTCCCCTCCGGTACGATTTTTACTTAATTTTCTCAATTATTTGATTCATCCTGAGGATAAATTGAACCAGGCCGGGCTTTATTTGGAATATCAGACAATCAATGGAGATGGCTCTATCCTGGATAAGGATGGGATTACCACCGGTCTGTTCCGGGGAAGCATTATTGAAACTGTATTTTCTGATAAAACCATTAAGGAGATTACTTTTCTTAAGAAGCTATCCATGCCGGAGATCCTTGAGGGAGCTATTCGGCTCTTTAAAATCGGAGAGCATAAGGTTGATGTGCCTTATTTGCTTTCTTTCACAGATGTGGTTTCTGATTATGTTCGGGAAAATCCGGGAGATATTGCCACATTCCTTGAATGGTGGAAGGAAGAAGGGGATAAAAAGTCACTTCAAACTAATGCTGCTGCTGATGCTTTGCAGGTAATGACGATTCATAAGGCTAAAGGCTTACAATTTGGCCACGTTTTTATGCCTTATACCAGTTGGAGTTTTGATTATACAGGAAATAATTCTCCTGTTTTGTGGTGCAAGACCGATGGATTGGAAGCCCCTTTCAATTTATTTCCGGTAATTCCTGTAAAATATTCAAAGAAACTGGGGGAAAGTCTGTTTAATAAAGATTACTATACTGAACGTTTGGATGCCTTTATTGATGGTATGAACTTACTATATGTGGCATTTACAAGGGCTGAGGATAGTTTATGGATTTATGGGCCTCAGGCAAAGAGTGACATAAAAAATGTATCGGATTTATTGTCTGAGGTCTTAGGTCTTGATAATGCAGGGGCGCAGACTACTAATAAGCTTCTGGGACTTAACAATATGAGAGAGAACTGGAAAGAAGATAAAAAACAATGGAGTATTGGGGAGCTAAGGATAAGTACTGAGATCAAAGAAAATGATATTGAGCCTGTAGTACTGGAGAATTATCCGGGATGGCCGGGTTTCTCCAGAATGAGGTTGAAATACCAGGGTGAAGAATATTTTAGTGAGGAAAGAATATCGAAAATACAGCGGGGTACTTTATTACATGAATTATTTGAAAATATCCGTACCATTGAGGATGTCGGAAAAGCTGTAATATCTCTTAATGAGCAGGGTAAAATTAATGTAGATGAGATAGATGAGCTGGAGGAGCATGTTAAGGAATTAATTTCCAACCCAAAGGTTCATTCCTGGTTTTCCGGGGAATGGGAGGTAAGGTCAGAAGCAGGGATTATTCTGAAATCGGGTAAGTTAAGGCGACCTGACCGGGTGATGATCAGGGGTGAAGATGCAATTGTGGTGGATTATAAGTTTGGTGTAGTGAAAAAAGATAGCTACAGAACTCAGGTTAGAACCTATTTACATGACATGAAACAAATGGGTTATGAAAATATTCAGGGTTTTATATGGTATGTGGAACTGGGAGAGGTTGAGGAAGTATGAGATGAACAGAAATAATAATTTCAAATGTCAAATTAAGACGTTATCATTTATTAATCAGTGTTTGGAATTTGATGATTAGGTTGTTTGGAATAAAGAATAAGAGAAATCAAATAATAACAAATATAGAATTTCAAATATCAAATGCCAAATATTAAATGTCGAATGCCGAATACGGATTTCAGACTTCATTATTCATTAATCAGTGTTTGAAATTTGATATTCAGATTGTTTGGAAAATAAAAATTGAGGTGATACAACTTTAACTGATAGTTTGAGATTCAAAGGGTGTTTTTGTTATGTGGAACTGAAAAAATATAAAGAAAACAAACGAAAATTTCAAATGAAAAATGTCAATTTTGGACTTTATCATTTATCATTCTAAATTGGTTACTCAGGTTGTTCGTTTGGGCAAATCCGGTTTAGCATTGTTTAGAAAGAAATATGGACAAAAAATTCATTATAAGAATTAACGAGGGAAATTGATTTATGAGAGCAGCAGGGTATTCATGGGGTCATAAACGAAGGTTCAATACCTATGCTGATTATTTTAAAAGCATATTTGGTGAACGTGTGCAGAAAGTGTCCATAGATGCCGGTTTTACCTGTCCTAACCGTGATGGTTCCCTGGGGAAAGGAGGCTGTACTTATTGTAATAATGATGCTTTTAGTCCCTCATACTGTCAGCCTGAGAAATCGGTAAGTCAGCAGATAATGGAGGGTATCACCTTTCATAAAGTAAGATATCGTAGAGCTGAAAAGTATCTTGCTTATTTTCAGGCTTACTCAAATACTTATGCAGACCTGGATATACTTAAAAAGATCTATAATGAAGCAATGGCTGTGCCTGGAATAATTGGATTAGTAATTGGGACACGACCGGATTGCGTGGATGAAAAGAAACTGGATTATTTTGCAGAATTGTCAAAAAAGAATTATTTGATAATTGAATATGGAATAGAATCCTGTTATAATAAAACTTTGGAGAAGATAAACCGGAAACATAGTTTTGAACAGAGCATTGAAGCAATACAGGAGACGGCCAAACGGGGTATTAAGACAGGGGCACACCTGATATTTGGTTTGCCTGGAGAAACCAGGGAGGAAATGCTACAGGAGGCTGGTATCATCTCCGGATTACCACTCGATAATGTGAAGTTTCATCAATTACAAATTATAAAAGGAACCATGATGGCCAAGCAATATGTCTCAAATCCTAGTGATTTTCAGTTGTTTAGCTGGGAAGAATACAGGGAGTTTATGATTGATTTTCTGGAAAGGCTGAATCCCCGGTTTGTGGTGGAAAGAATTACAGGGGAAGCTCCACCCAGGTTTTTGGCCGGACCAAGATGGGGATTGAAGCGAACTGATCAGATCCTGAATTTATTTGAACAGCGTCTGGAGGAAAGAAATACCTGGCAGGGAAGGTTATATAATGAAAAATAATAATTAAAGTCTCGCAGATAAAATAGTTAGATATAATATGCTGATATTAAGATTGTTAAGCTTCGTTAATCCTTCGTGATATCCTTTGGGGCCTTTTGCCACTGGCCTGCCCGGAATAGGTCGGACGGGCATTCCTTTGGAAGTGGTTAAAATTGGATTCTCTTTATTACCACAAAGGAACATCAAGGAATGCACAA
>JAOZKQ010000664.1 GCA_029935275.1 Bacteroidales bacterium
CGCGAATCAATTACATCATAAATAGCATTCAACCTGATAATTGAGGAATTAAGGTAAATAAGTTGAATATCCCTGTAATTAAATGAGTTAATGGCTCCCGTACGAAATTTTTCATTTGCAATTTGCATATTTAGCTCAGCAGCTTCAAGGCCTTCTTCGGTAACATCCAAAATAGCCAGCCTAACTTCATGAAAATCATAAATGTTCATAAGCTGATTGGTTAAGCGGTGCTTCATCTCATCTACCTGTACATTTGCAATTTCTTCATTGATCCTGGCTACATCAACCGCTCTCTTTCGTATTCCTCCCATATAAATTGGGTAAGAAAGTAATAAATTGCCGTATGTGTTTAAATTATTAGCGTTCGTAGGATCAGACTCAAGCCTGTTTATATGGGCCCAGTTCTCAGTAACTCCGGCAGAAAGGTCAAAAGAGGGATAGAGATCACTTTTCTTTAATTTAATTTCATTTTGTTCCAATAGCAGGTTCGCATACTGGTTTTGTAAAGTTTGGTTGCTGGCCATCATCTTATCAAGCAAATCACTTAGTTTATAGCTTCCGGTACCCGGACTGAACTCTTCAATAAAATCCCATGTTCTGGAAGCATCTTCTCCAATAAGGAAGTTGAAATTCCTAATGGAGTTTCGAAGAACCATACCTTTATTCATGAACAGGGTTTTATCATTAAGGTAAACATTTTTTGCCTGCAGTACATTATAACTGGCTGTACTACCTAATTCGTAACGGGATTGCTCATAATCATACCGGTCCTTGGAAAGCTTCATTACATTTTCCAGCACAATTAGTTCTTCCTGCTCCAGAAGAACCAGGTAATAGGCCATTATTACATCCTGAATGGTACTTTCAACAACTACTGCTGTACGGCCCTTAGCCAGGATTTCCAATTGGTCAAGCTTGTCTTTTGTGATTTTAACTTTAAATCCTTCAAAAATAGTCCATCTTAAGCCAAGACCTGCTGACAACCTGTTGCTTGTAAAGTTATCTATATTATTAAGGTCATAACTATTGTATGAACCACCGCTAAAATCAATAAACGGATACCTGCCAGCCGTTCCCCATTCATTATTTACAATCACTATTTCAGTCTCCGATCTGGAAATAATAATACCATAATTGTTTTCTAAGGCTTTCTGCAGGGCCAGGGACAAGGATAACTCATCTTCCTGGGCCTGTGCAAACAAGCCAAATATGAAAAGGGGAAAGAAAAGGAATTTGAGTTTATTTATTATCCCGGTCATATTATATTTCTTAAAGTTTCTATTACTTATTTTTATTTATTCAAAACCATGGAATTAACTGATTCCTTCTTCATAATTAAGTTTGCGTTTATTCTGGATAATTGCCACTTCAACCTCTTCTCTTTCCGGTCTTTTCCCGGTCC
>JAOZKQ010000179.1 GCA_029935275.1 Bacteroidales bacterium
AATGGGGTGAATTAAGCTTTGAGCCAAGATTAGACAATGCCAGGGATTGTGGTTTGCTTCTGCATTCTCAGGGTGAGGATGGAAGCTCAAATGGGACCTGGATTAATTCTATTGAGTGCCAGATAATAGAAGGTGGAACCGGTGATTTTATTGTTGTTGGGAATGGGAGTGATAATTTTCAGATTACTAGTCCGGTGGCAATGGAGAAACAGGTAAATTCCTTTGTTTTTCAACTGGACGGACACAAAGAAACAATTAATAAAGGCCGTATTAATTGGTATGGACGTGACCCTGAATGGAGAGATGTTTTTGGTTTTAGAGGCGAAAATGATATTGAGAATGCTGTAGGAGAATGGAATACCCTGGAATGCATTGCCAGGGATGACCAAATTTTCATATTTCTCAATGGTATTTTAGTAAACAAGGCGATAAATGTCAAGCCTTCCAAAGGTCGTATCCAAATTCAGTCTGAGAGTGCTGAAATATTTTTTAGGAGAGTTGAGTTAATACCATTATCTGAAAAATAATAATCGATATATTTGATAGTAATGAATCGATTATCAATATGATGCAGGATAAATTTATTATTTTTTCGCTTTTGGTTTTCACATTTACAAATACTTTATTAGGCAGCCCGCTTAATCCTCAGGATAGCTGCACTATTTTCACTGTTATACCACTGAATGACCTGGCAATTTCAACAAGTACCGGCGAAAAACCACAATCTAAAGTATGGTATTATGATGGGTCATGGTGGACGGTTCTTTCTACTGTTGAAGGCACCAGGCTTTTGCAGCTCAAAGAATCGATGTGGAAGAGTGTACTTTTTCTTTCAGATTCAACAAACATAAAGGCAGATGCCAGGGCAATTGGCAACGTTGTACACATATTATTGTTTCATGGCTGGGAGTCTGAGCTGGTATCTATTGAGTATAATTCGAAGAATAAGAGTTATCAGCTTTGGTCAAATCGACCAGACCGGGTTAAAATAAGACTGGAGCCTGCAAGTGAAATTGCAACTATCGACATTGATGCCTCTGGTAGAATGTGGTTAGCCTCTGATGACCATTCAGAAATCAATATTCGCTGGAGTGATCCACCATATGAGCTGTGGAGTAAGCCTCAGGCACTTGTAACTGGAATTTCCAGGGACGATATTTCCGTAATAACGGCTTTCCCTGATGGAAGTATGGCTGTTTTGTGGTCGAATCAGAATACAAAACGCTATGGCTTTAGAATTCATATGCCGGATACAAGTCCCGACAGCTGGTTGCCTGATGAGGTTCCTGCCTCAGCTTCAGCAATTCCCTGGAAAAATGGAATGGCCGATGATCATCTTAATTTAGCAGTTGCTTCAGACGGTACCTTATACGCTGCTGTAAAAACAAGTTATGATACTGATGGCTATCCACTTATTGCTTTGCTTGTCCGACGGCCTTCTGGTGAATGGGATGAACTCTATACTGTTGATGATGAAGGTTCCCGCGGAATAGTACTCCTGAATGAAGAGGAAGACTGCCTGATGGTTGTTTATACCTCATATAGAGACCATAAGATTGTATGTAAGAGAACCGGAACAAAACAGATATTATTTGGGGAACGCAGTTCTTTAATGGACGGTATTCATGAAGAAAATACTATAAATAATGTAACAAGCACTAAACAGAATATTAACAATGAGCTTGTAATAATTGCATCTGATAGTGGAATTGCCAGATCGGTTCTTATGAGATGTCTCAATAAATGAGGCATTAGATTAATGTCACTAAATTAATTATAAACATAAAACATATTTTCAAAATGAATATTAAAGTAATGATCATCCTGGCTTTTTTAGTTTTCAATGAAATACAGGTTCAGGCACAGGAGGAAACCCCTTTAAATCTAAATAAAGCAGAGAGGGAACAATGGTTTACTGATTTGGGCTTTGGAATGTTCATTCACTGGAGCTTTGACTCACAATTGGGAATGGTTATAAGTCATAGTATGGTGGGTGCCTCAGATGATTATCTGGAAAGGTATGTTAATGAGCTTCCAAAGACGTTTAATCCCCGGAGTTTTAATGTTGATAAATGGGCAAAAGAGGCAAAAATGGCTGGTATGAAATATATTGTTTTTACCACCAAGCATCATAACGGATTTTGCATGTTTGATACTAAAACAACGGATTTTAACATTATGAATACTCCATATGGAAATGATATAACGGGAATGATTGTGGATGCCTGCCGCAAAGAAGGGCTGGCAGTGGGCTTATATTATTCCCCAGATGATTTCTATTTTCTTTATAAGCAAGGTGAACTTATTTCGCGTACACGTCCTGAGGCATTGGCTTTAAATAATGCAGCACTCAACGATTATGCTAAGGCGCAAATGAAGGAATTAATGACAAATTATGGAAAGATAGACATTGTATTTTTAGATGGAGCTGATCAATTTGGGAAAACCGAGCTTGCAAAAGTATGTTGGAATATAAACCCTGAAGTGGTAGTAACCCGGGGTGCCATACCTACCCCTGAGCAGGAAAGTCCTGACAGTCCACTACCTTCTCCTTGGGAGTCTTGTTATACCCTTGGTGATCAATGGCAGTTCAGGCCAACCAACGAAAACTATAAAACTGCAAAAAATACCATCGAAAAATTAATTGAAATCCGGGCAAAAGGTGGAAATTTCCTGCTTAATTTCGGACCTGATAAAGATGGTGTATTCCCTGCTTTGCAATTGAATGTTTTAAATGAGATTGAATTGTGGATGTTTATAAATAAAGAAGCATTTGAGCAAACGGAACCAAAACAGCCTTATAGAGAAGGTGATTTGTGGTTCTTGAAACATAAAGAAATGAATACTGTTTATGTTTTTATAATTGAAGATAACTGGGCATTTGGAGAGCGTAAAATATTCAGTATAAATTCATTCAAAGCAACTGAAAAATCAAAGATTTCAGTGCTTGGTCATAATGGGAAGGTACTGGAATATTCTCCTGAAGTAGATCCTGCACCTGGAATTAAGAATACAGCTAATGGAATTGAAATCTCTGTTATGCGGGCACAACGTATTTACAATGACAGAAAATGGAATAATCCGGTGGTTGTGAAAATTGAAGAAATTGATTTAGTTAAGGATTAAATGTATATTTTTAGTAAGGAGCATTTTATTTAGATGAAAATAAAAAGTATGGCTATAACAAAAAATACATCGGTCAAAATAAATAGAAGGCGGGCCTTTTTAAAGTCTTCTTTGATAGCAGGTATTTCAGCGGCTATTATTCCTTCTTTTATGAGTTTTAGCAAAGAAAAGTTGAGGTATTCCTTGAAGCTGAGTCTTGCAGCAAAGCTGTTTGATGGTGAAAAGTGTTGGTGTCATGCCCGGGCAGGGATTGTTCCCGGATATGGGGAGAATGGTAATCCACAGGTAGTCATGAGTATGAATAAATTGGATTTGGTTGGTAGCGATGTTTTTAGGGGGATGTATGGATTGCACACAAATAATATGGGAGAATCATGGACAGAGCCTGTTAAATTACAAAACTTAGCACCTCGCTATGAGATGATAGACGGGATTGAACGCCCGGTTGTTGTTAGTGATTTCTGGCCTAAATGGCATACGGCTTCTAAATCCCTGCTGGGAACAGGACATACCGTGGCATACACTCCCGATTGGAAAGTGACCAATCCGAGGCCACGTCATACATCTTATTCAGTTTATGATGTAAAGAAGGGTATATGGCGCAATTGGCACAAATTAAAAATGCCTGATGACGATAAGTTTTTTAATTCAGGGGCTGGTAGTGCTCAGCGATTTGATTTGGAGGATGGTACTGTACTTTTACCAATCTCATATCGACCATTGGGAAAGGATTTATGTACTACAGTCTGCAGTTGTTCCTTCGATGGTAATTTGCTGAAGTATCAGGATCATGGCACGGAATTGAGTTTAGGTGATGGGGAAGGTGGCTTAGGTGAGCCTTCATTAACACGTTTTAATGGTGAATTCTTCATGACAATCAGAAATAATTTTAAGGGATATGTAGCAAGAAGCAAAGATGGTTTACACTTTGATAAAATTCAGGAATGGCGCTTTGATGATGGTAGCGAGTTGGGAAATTATAGAACTCAGCAACATTGGGTAACACATAGCGAAGGCTTATTTCTGGTATATACCAGGCGAGGTGCCGGTAACGATCATGTTTTTCGTAATCGGGCTCCTTTGTTTATTGCCAGGGTTGATACTGAAAAATTACAGGTAATTCGTAACACCGAACAAATATTGGTTCCTGAGCGTGGTGCCCGGCTGGGTAATTTTGGGCTTACTGATGTTAATCAGAATGAAACCTGGGTAACTGTAACTGAGTGGATGCAACCTGAGGGTGTTGAAAAATATGGAAGCGATGGAAGTGTTTTTGTAGCAAAAATTCACTGGAATAAACCTAATCTATTAATCTAAATTTGATATAAAGTTGTAAAAATTCCATATACCGAACTCAGGTTCTAGTAAATTGAGAATCTCCTTTTTCATGGCATTTAGGGTAGTATTTAATTGTATGGCTTTTAAATACAGTTTATTATGCGAAACAAGAGTTGAACCCACTTCCTTAGCTATTCAAAAATATTTTGGTGAAGTCAGATTGTTTATTATGCTTGTTCCCTTTGGGTTGAAAGTCCCGATAATTATCGGGATTCATATACTTCTTAATATTTTATTGAATTATCCCGATAGTTCTTCAAAAATCTTAATCGTCTATGAAAAACACTGACAATCTTGAGGCGAAGTAATTATTAGAGGTTCCCTTAATTATGTACATTTGCAAATAAATTTAACAATGAATAAGAAAGTTATATATACCTCTATAGTCGGATGGTACGATGAATTATATGAACCGGATAAAGTGATGAAGGATTGGGATTATATTTGTTTTTCAAATGATTATTCTCCCAGGAAAAATAGTATATGGCAAGTACGTCCCATACCCTTTCAATCTAAAGA
>JAOZKQ010000665.1 GCA_029935275.1 Bacteroidales bacterium
AGGTGGTGGTGGGAAAAACCGGAAAGTAAGGAATGCGGGTTGCATAATCGTCCTGTGGACTAAACTTAAATGTAGTATATTTTTAGTATCCTAAACATTTGTATATTAATGAATTGTGATTTAAGGTCTTTTTGATATACAATGTTTTCAAAATTGAGTTGTTTTTCAGTTGTTTTATTCTTTAGCGTAAAATTTTTCAACCCCCGGATAATAATACTTTCTTCTGGCTATTTCTTCAGGGAAAGCAAAATAGCTAATCCAACCTTCTGAACAAAGGCACCCCTCTTTATCAGTAATTCTTGTATGAATAGTAAGCAGTCTTTTTTGTTTTTCTATAATAGTTGACCTTATAGTTATTTCACCTTTATTCATAAAAAGTGGTTTATGATATTTGATTTTCATATCTGAGGTTACACCTGCAGTTTTTGCCTTCACCATAACTGTCCAGCTGGCTATCTCATCCATAATGGTGGCCTGTATGCCTCCATGGAGTACATTAATGAAGCCCTGGTAGTTCATTTCCGGCTTCCAGAAGCAAACAATGTCATCCTTGTCTTCAAAAAAATGAAGATGTAGTCCAATTGGGTTTGAAGGAGAACATCCAAAGCACGGGCTTTCTTCGGGATAAGGGTTAACTAATTTTTTCATAAAGCTTATGTTTGTTTTTTATTATAAAATTTTATTTCTATTTTTTATTTTTTCTGTATTTAAGGCTTGAAACAGAGAAAAGTATAAACATGCTACCTAAGAAGGTTAAAAACACTGCAGCTACTACATGATTGATACGAATACCTTCTTTTGAATGGTAATCTCCAAACAATCCAATGATTGAAGCAACAATAATCAGTAATCCCACGCTTATACTAAACAAATCGTAGAAATTATAAATAATTTGTGTGGTTTTGTAAATGGGTGATTTCCTGAATTGCTCAAATTTTCTTTTTGCTTCATTGGCGGCCCTTGCCCTTGCTTTTTCTCTTTCATGTTCCACCCATTTCTTGTAAATCTGTTCCCTGCTTTGTTTTTGATGTTGCCGGTTGTGGACCATTCTGGTTGGTGCACTATTAAGCCTGATAAGGAATTCATACGCTTCATTTACAAGAATAAAATTATTATGGGCGTCAGGACTTTTATTCAGGTCTGGATGGAATTTTTTAGCAAGTCGCCGGTAGGCTGACTTTATCTCCTGTATTTTAGCTGTTTCGGGAAGCTGAAGTATTTGGTAATAGTTCGAATACATAGAGATGGTTTACAAAGAAATAGTCCTGCTTGCCATGGAGTATTTCCTTTTTTGTTGCTGATCTTGCTAATTCTGAAATAAAAACGGCAATATATTATAAATGTTTTATTGTTTTTTATGTTTGGGCAAATTTATAAATTTACAGGGAATT
>JAOZKQ010000666.1 GCA_029935275.1 Bacteroidales bacterium
GAAAATGCAATTTATTTTTTTCATTTTTTTATTTCAACCTGAATAGTTTTTGAATTTTTAGTTTTTGTAGGTTTTAAACCATTATAAATCTTTAAAATACCTAAATCAGGATCACCAACTTCCATTTTGTATTTCCCCTGTTTAAACACAGGAGGATCGAAAGTATTTCCCTTTATTCTGAGGGCGTAAACCAATTCTCCGGTATCTTCATTAAATACCTTAATAACAGGTTCCTGAATGTCTGTTTTTATAGTTGGTAACCAGGCTGCTGCCTTCCGGTTGTAATTGTCCATCTGGTTGATTGTAAGTGGCCATCCAGGGTATTCTTTAGATGATGGGTCCGCAGGGTCTTCAAATCTAGGCCAGCAATGGATCTCTATATCTCTGGATTCTTTATGAAAACGGACAATTCCATAACCGGTAGCCCGATCATACAGGTTTGCCGGCTTTTTTCCAGTAAATACCGGATTGGATACAGCATATACCGTAATTTTATTACCAAATCCATCGAGGAAATCCCCTGTATATTCAGGCTCACCCTTAATCCGGTTTGCCCCTGGTTCTTCAGGGAACCATCTTCTTGGCCACACATTGGATATTGCCGGAACACAAAAAGCGTAGCTTCCATCCCTCCATTCACCCGAACCGTACTTGCTAAAACTTCCCAGGTGCTGGTCGCCTGCTATATGAAAGGCAAATCCTTTACGTATCACCTCAACTGCTTTATTCCTGCCGGTCTGTGGCCATCCATCCGAATCCATATCAGCAACAGGGCGGTCGTCTGGGGCATACTCTCCTTCATTAAGTATCCTGAGCCTTGGAACTATCGCATCGTGATGTTCAGTTTTTGGTAAAGTAGCAATATTGGCAAAAATTGTTTGAGAGAGTACAACTTTAATTTTAGCATTATATGACCAGTCCCGGGTCCAATTATCAAGGAATTCCAGCTGTCTGTCACCCAAAAGTACAGCGCCCTGGACATCTCCTTCCTCAGCTGCATTCCAGTTTATGTTCTGAGCCCAGCCATTGTTGATTTTAGCTTCAGGAAGAAGTGCCTGGGGGGCTGATTTAAATTTCCGGTCTTCAATAATAGCAAAACTAATGTTCCCATAGTTTAATTGAGTATAATAGACCCCAATGCCCTGAAGAACAGGAGTTGGGTCATAAGGATCAGGAAGGTTCAAAGTCTGCGTGCGTTCTACCATTTTTACCCAACGGGCCGGCATTTTATATCCCCCGGCATCCTGGGCTGCATTTCCAAAGAGTCCTTCAGGAGTTGCTTTCCCACCTGCACCCCAGATATTCCCATGATAAACATCATGATCATCAGGGATGCTGATGGATGGGCAGTCGCGGAATAAATCTCCATATTCCCAGCCATAGAGATACC
>JAOZKQ010000180.1 GCA_029935275.1 Bacteroidales bacterium
CGGGTTACGGGTTACGGGTTACGGGTTACGGGTTACGGGTTACGGGTTGCGGGTTGCGGGTTGCCATGGTTGAATGTTGAGTGTTGAATTGTCAAAATAATATATTATTACTTCTATTTAATCAAAAACTCACCTACTAAAATGCTATCTGGAAGATATTCTATATATCGAATTCAGGTTTTTGCAACAAGTGCCTAAACTACCGGGAAGTAAATAGTAAAACTGGTTTGGATACCAGGTTGGCTTTTGGCTTCAATCACCCCGCCATGTGCAGTTACAATACCATGAACTACAGATAAACCAAGCCCGGTTCCCTCGTTTACAGACTTTGTGGTAAAAAATGGTTCAAAAATCCTTTCCAGAATTTCATTTTTAATTCCTGTCCCATTATCTGTAACTGATAATTTTATTAATTTCTTAGCAGTCAAATTCTCATGTACTGACCTGATATCCTCATCATTTAAAATTATACTAAAATGTATATCAATAAGGCCACTTTTATTCTTCAATGACTGCCCTGAATTAGTAAGCAAGTTCATAATAACCTGCTGAATCTGTGAGGGGTCTAACATAAGCTCCCTGCATGAATCACATAACTTAGTTTGCACTTTTATCCTGGAATTTGCATTAAGTGACAGGCTAAACAGAGCCACTGAATCCTCAATAAGGCTTTTTAAATCAACCAGTCTGACTTCAGGTTCCACTTTTTTACTAAAAGTAAGAATCTGATTTACAAGTCCTTTTGCCCGGATCAATGCTATATCCATGTTTGCAACATAGTCCTGTATTATTGAATCCCCCGACAGTTCATCCTTCATCATATCTGTATATCCAATAACAGTCCCCAGGATATTATTAAAATCGTGGGCGATACCCCCAGCCAGGGTCCCAACTGTTTCAAGTTTATGAGATTGTCTTAACTGGGCCTCCAACTGGGCCTCCCTTGTTATATCACGCTTCATTATGGCATAGTTGATTATAGTTCCCTTTTCATCCTTTATGGGCGTAATAATCACATCTCCTTCATAAAGACTGCCATTCTTGGTTTTACTTGACAACCTTCCACGCCAGACCTTGCCTTTTTGCAGAATCTCTGAAATTTCATCTGCCAACTGAGATTTATCCTTAAACCAATTATTTCTAAAATAGCTCCCGACAACCTCATCCACAGAAAAGCCCGTTCGCAGATAATAAGCCGGATTAGCATATTGAACAACTCCTGAAACATCACATATTAGAACAGATTCTGAAAGTTGCTCCATAACGGAGAAAAGCTTCGATTGTTCCTCTTCCACTTTCTTTCTAAGAATGATTCCTGTGAAGTTTTCCATTATCTCGTTGAGTCTTTTAGTTTTATTTCCATCCACAGTCTCCTTACCGGCCAGAATAACATAACCTAATAGTTCATCACCAGCAAAAAGAGGGAAGTTCAGTAAGGATTTTACATCTAATAGTTGTCTGATTTTATTTGGCTGATCTGAAGACAGTGAGAATCCAAATATCTCACTTATATGTTTGTTTATATTATGCTCGCCCAATATAAACCATGTATTGTTTTTCTTAATTTTCTTAAATAGTTGACTTTCACCTGAAGGAAAGTAATGAATTCTATGAATATCTTTTTGAAGGAGCTCAGAAAAAGCAACTTTCATTTCTTCTGGAATAGAAATATACCTTAAAAAGAAATTATGTTTTTCAGGATCCCATAATAATAAACGAAAACGACCAACTTCAAATTTATCCTCTATTTGCTCCGAAAAATAATCCAAAATATCATCCAGGCTTTTGTTTTGGTTGGTTAAAGAGTTCAGACTGTTAATAATACTCAGATCAATGGTCTGATTTCTGATAAGCAACTGATTATTCACATGTTGCGTAACATCCCTAAATGCCCCCTGAAGCACTTTCCTTCCTCCGTAACTTATCATCTTCCCTTGAATTTCAACAGGTATTATATGGCCATCAGAATGTTTAATGTATAATAGGTCATCAAGGTTAAATTTACTATTCCATAAGTGATTGTAAAAAAAACCGCTAATCATTTTTTCCTGATTTTCCGGATGCATTGTATAAAAATGGCTCCCTACAATTTCCTCTTTGGGTTTTCCCAGCAAAGTAATTGCCAATTTATTTACATTAAGTATATATCCGGATTCAGGATCAGCCAGAGCCATTGCATCCGGGGCATCCTCAAATATAGCACGGAATCGTTGTTCACTTTCCTTAACAAGCTGCTCTGTAAATTTATTAATTGAAATATCCCGGATAATAACCTGTACAAATGGTTTGTCCTTAACCAATATTTTATTAAGGCTTATTTCTGTATGAAACTCCGTTTTATCCAAACGTGTATGGACCCATTCAAACCGCATAGCCTTTCCCTGATAAACCCTTTGTATATATTTATGTGCTGATTTTTGCGAAAGAGCACCGCCAGGTTGGTACTCGGGCGAAAAGTCAATTGGGGTTTTACCCAGAATATCCGTACGCTTGCACCGGAACATTTCCAGTGTTTTATTATTGCAATCAATAAAAGCATCTTCATCCATTATAAGGTTGGCATCATTGGCTGACTCAAAAAGATGACGAAACTTATATTCACTCTCCTTTAAAGCCTCTTCATCAATTTTTCTCTGTAAAATTGCGGTTATTTGTCCGGCAACATTACGAATTCTTATCAATTCTCTTTTTGAGAAGAATGAATTCTTATAAATATCGAAAACTCCCAGAGTTTTATCTCCTGAGATCATAGGAATACTATAAACAGATTTAATATCTAATAATTTAACAATCTTCTCCCATGTATTTTCATCAAGCCCGGGATACCACAACTGTCTGAGTAAGTCCCGAATACCACGTGAAGTATCAATTAGTTTCGGCTCTTTAGTTTTTATAACTTTTGAATAATGATTATTCTTAAGTTTTAAATATATTTTTGTATCATACAATTTAAGTTTAATTATCGACTCCAATTCTTTGATTATGGTTTTTGGAAGCGGAAATTTTCCTTTAGATTCAAGAAATCCTTTATCCTCATGATAGGAATAAACAATCCCGCCAAAACCTCCAAATATTTTTGATGTTTCCCTGGTTACAATTCCTAAAATGGCCCGATAACTTTTACCGGAATTAACCGCTATATTTAATTTATTATAGAGGTTAAGGTCTTCCTTCTGCCTGCGGTTATTATCTTCCGTGAGCTTTCTTTCTGTTATATTTCTAGCCAGGCAGGTAAGGCCAATAATTTCATCATCATTGGTTTTAACAGGATTAATTGTGATATCGAAATAATTTTCAGCTTCTTTCTTAAATATAAAATTCTCTTCAACAGACAAACTTTTTCCATCCAGGCAATACTGAAACCTTTCCGACCATTTTTTTTGTTCTTCAGAAGAAAGGTTTTTCAAAAAAAGATCATTTAGCAGTAGCTTTTTATGATAAATTTTATAAAAATTTTCTTTGAAAGTTTTATTCGCATATATTAACTTTAGATCCTTGTCAACTGACCAAAAATAATCCTGTGAAAATTCAATAACCGACAATGTCTCCCGTTCGCCTTTTGAAATTCTTTCAGCTATATTTCGCTCAGAAGTAATGTCCTTTGTTTCAATTATAACATGGGTAATTTCTCCTTCATCATCATTGTAAGGAAGGTACCTTACCCTAAAACACCGCATTCCCAATGTAGGTGTAGAAAACCATGCATCGTAAATTACTTTGTTGTTATTAAAACTCTTCTCAAGATTTGGCTTTATAAATTTATCAAACTTTTCTTTTCCCCACACATCTTCAAGATACCTGCCCATAATTTCATTCTCACTCAAATTATGAAGCTTTCTAAAAACGTGGTTTACTGCCTGGTAACGGTATTTTCGATCAATAAGTGATAAAAATGAATTTGAACTATTAAAATTGAAATCATATTTTGCAAACATCCCCCTCGCTTTTCTCAGGGATGTGTCATTCAGATTTTTCTGGAGACTGTTATGGATTGCAGGGATAAGTCTGGTTAGATTGTTCTTAAGCACAAGATCGGAGGCACCCATTTTCATTGCTTTCACAACCAGACTCTCAGATAAATGATCTAAAAATAGTATGACGGGTATAGCAGGTGCATTATTCTTTACAAGTTGAAGAATATCGAATAATATAAATGAGACCGATGATCCATCAACAAAAATTATATCCCAATCTTTTTCAGCAAGTATTTTTTTAATTTTAGGTTTCCTGTCTGCGTTCCCCGATATAAAATCAACCTTATGGAGCCGTATATAGTCTTGCAAATCCGTCAGCTCTCTGCTTTCTGTAGCAAGAAAAAGAAACTTTAGTTTTGTCATTTACTAATAATTAATCTTTTTATAATCTGATGCCTGCATTACCTTCCATAGGTAACTAATGGCTTGCCAACAGCATAGCTTCTACTCCATAGCACTACGAAAAAGAAACATGGCCTGCAAGGCAAGCATACAGAACAAAAAATATAATTCCAGATAAGACGAAAAATGTTAAAGTAGATATTTTTTGTCGTATCTGGTTCATATTCAGTAAAATAATTTTCAAATACAATAACTAGCATTTTCTTCACTATTTATCCCTAAAATGAAAGTGCTTTTAATTTAAACGAAAATGATTGATAAATGTTTCTTTATCAGAGGTATTCCTTAAAAGAGAAAAGAAAGAGCTGGGTTCTGGGTTCAATGCCTAAATGATTGAATGCTTAAATGCGGAAATGTGAAAGGGTTCTGGGTTCTGAGTTCAGGGTTCTGGGTTCTGAGTTCTGAGTTCGGGGTTCTGAGTTCTGAGTTCTGGGTTCAAAGGTTCAGGGGTTCAGGGGTTCTGGGTTCAATGCCTAAATGATTTAATGCTTAAATGCGAAAGGGTTCGGGGTTCTAGGGTTCGGGGTTCGGGGTTCGGGGTTCGGGGTTCGGGGTTCGGGGTTCGGGGTTC
>JAOZKQ010000181.1 GCA_029935275.1 Bacteroidales bacterium
AAGACATTCAGGAAAAGTTGAAATTTAAAAAGGAAAATGTTATTCGTGGAAGTTTCGAAAGAAAAAATCTGATCTATCAGGTTTCTGAAACTGAAGATAAACTTCACCAGATAATTAAAATTTTAAAAAGGAGTGAAGGTTCTGGAATTGTGTATGTGAGAAGTCGTAGGAAAACCAGGGAAGTGGCTGAGGAAATTCACCGGAATAAAATCAGTGTAAATTTTTATCATGCAGGGCTTGATCCTGACCTAAGATCACAAAGACAGGAGATGTGGACTTCCGGAAAGGTGCGGATAATAGTAGCTACCAATGCTTTTGGTATGGGGATTGATAAATCCAATGTTCGTCTTGTTGTTCATTATGAAATTCCGGATTCTTTGGAGTCGTATTATCAGGAAGCCGGTAGGGCAGGCAGGGATGGAAAAACAGCTTATGCTATTCTTCTGTTCAATAATACGGATATGCGTAATATGAATCGAAGGCTAATTACAAATTTTCCGGAGATAAAAGAGATAAAAAGGGTTTATGAAGCAATTGGAAATTATTTTCAGATTCCGGTTGGGGGAGGGAAAGGTGTGGTTTATGATTTTGAAATAATGGACTTTGCAAAGCGGTTTAAAATGAGTGCTATAAATGTATATAGTAGCTTGAAAGTTTTGGAACGTGAGGGATATCTTGTACTTACTGAAGAAATTCATAGCTGGTCAAAAGTACACTTTGTTGTAGAAAGGGACGACCTTTACAAATTTCAGGTAGCAAATACGAAATTTGATGGATTTATAAAGTTATTGTTACGGTCTTATAGTGGATTGTTTACGGAGTTTGTCGGGATAAGTGAACAATTTTTAGCAGGGAAAGTAAACATCTCCACTGAGCTGGTTGTTCAGTATCTTATAAAGTTAAGTCAACTGAAAATCATAAATTATATCCCACGAAAGAAAACGCCTTTTATTATATTCTCTGAGGAGCGTTTAGATTTAAAAACCCTGGTTATTTCTCATGCTGATTACATAAAGAGAAAGGAAGCTTTTGTTTTAAGACAGGAGAAAATTCAGAATTATGCAAGTTCCGGGGCAAAATGCCGGAGCCAGTTTCTATTATCATATTTTGGAGAGAAGGATGCCAAACGCTGTGGTCTTTGTGATGTTTGTAAAAAGAGAAATAAATTGGGTTTAAGCGAATATGAATTTGATATTGTAATAGATAAATTGAAGGAATTATTAGAAAATAAATCATTGCGATTAGAGGATATTGTTGATTTTATGGGCCTGGATGAGGAGAAAATTATTAAAGTGATAAGGTATTTGCTGGATAATGATAAAGTTGCTTATGATATCAATCAGCGTTTAAAATGGAATAGAAAGTTATAGGAATGTTGGGTAGTTAAATGTTATGATTGTTATGGGATTACGCCTGGTGTATTGTCTTATAATGCAGCCTGCAATGAAAATATGTTCTTTATATCGAATTCAGCCCGTTAATGTACAAACACATATTATTTATTTGAATAAGGGTAAATTGGATTTTAGTTATATGATAGGTTATTAAAATTAAACCTTTGAGTCAATCTGAGATTTCATATCTTTGTGGAATTATAATGTTATAGTAATAATGAGTACGGAAAAGGAGAGTGAAGATAAAATCTATTCTACAGAAGTTATTGATTTTATTAAAATATCAAATGATTTTTGCAAACTTGTCGAGAATTCATTTTCGATGAAGCGGAGTGGTTTGTTAAAAGAACTTCAGCTTTTGTTGCCATTGCTCTATATTCGTTCAATGAAACTTCCTGTGGTTGAATCAGTTCTGGAGGATGGAAATGAGAAATTTGTAACGGAAGAGCAGTATGAGGGCTTGAAATCAGGACTTGCTTTAAAATTGGGATACCTGGATGATTATCCTGAGGTGATTGATCCGGGAGCAATGTATGATAGCCCTGTTACTTGTTCCCTATCTGAAGATTTGGCAGATATTTTTCAGGAATTGAAGGATTTTTTAACTTTATTTCAGATTGGTACAAATGAGATGATGAATGATGCCATTTGGGAAACACGTATGAATTTTGATAATTACTGGGGCCAGAAATTGTTAAACGGGCTTCGGATGATTCATAAAGATTTGAATGCAGAGGAACCGGTGAACGATGAAGAGACCATCCCCGATAGTCCCCGGGAGGAGGAACAAAGGGATACAAGTTCATGGTTTGTAACAAAAAGGCAGAATGAATTACGCGATGGGGACTTGTAGGTAATTTTATTAATGATAACTGTTAGCACATTTATAAGATGCTTTTTTATATTTGTGCCAAAATATAAAATATTAAATGTTTCTAAGATCTATTGAAAAGGAAGAAATAAATTTGCTTCCTATTACTCACTTTGATGGCGAGATTTTACTTATTGATTCCATGGATGAATTTTATAAAGTCATACATGAATTAAAAAACCAGCAACTTCTTGGTTTTGATACGGAAACGCGACCGTCTTTTAAAAAAGGTGTAAAAAATAAGCTTGCATTGCTTCAGCTTGCAACAGATAAAAAAGCATGGCTGTTTAGGATGGATAAAATTGGTTTTCCTAATGAACTTATTGAAGTACTGGAAGATCCAGACATAGGAAAGGTGGGGGTCGCCATAAGGGATGATCTGATCAAACTGAAGGAGCTGAAATTTTTTAATCCAAAGGGATTTGTGGAATTAGCTGATTATGTGAAGCAATTTGATATTCTGGATAATGGTTTGAGGAAGCTGGCAGCAAATATTCTTCAAATAAAGATCTCCAAAACCCAACAACTTTCAAACTGGGAGTCAGAGAATTATACTTCTTCCCAACGATTGTATGCGGCCACTGATGCCTGGGCCTGCTATCGTATGTACCAACTATTACAAGATACAGACTATGAGAGAAATTAAGAGAATTATTGTTAAGTCTGGTAAGGATCAGTCACTTAGACGCTTGCATCCATGGCTCTTTTCCGGGGCTATTAAGAAAATGTCTGGGACTCCTCGTGATGGAGAGCTTGTTAAGGTATATGATAACAAAAATGAGTTTTTGGCGCTGGGTCATTACCAGATTGGTTCCATTGCTGTAAGGGTTATTTCATTTAGCGATTTTGATCCGGATGAAAATTTCTGGATGGAAAAAATCAGGAGTGTTTATGAATATAGAAAAATGCTTGGATTCTTCGACTCGGAAGAAACCAGTGTTTTCCGTTTTATTAATGCCGAAGGTGATGGGATGCCCGGATTGATAGCTGATTTTTATAATGGTACTCTTGTTGTTCAGTTTCATTCTGTTGGAATGTATCTGATCCGGGATATGTTGGTTGAAATATTTAAAAGGCTACTGGGGGATAAGTTAAAAGCCATCTACTATAAAAGTGGGAAGACCTTACCCCATAAAGCAGATATTGATCATAAAGATGCCTGGTTGTTTGGAGAAGATAATGGTAGAGTTGTTAAGGAGTATGGTAATTCATTTAAAATAGACTTTGAAAAAGGCCAGAAAACCGGATTCTTTATTGACCAGCGTGAGAACCGTAAGTTGGTGGAGAAATATTCGAAGGATAAAAAGGTGTTGAATTTATTTGGATATTCCGGAGCCTTTTCGGTGTATGCTATGAGAGGTGGTGCAGAACAGGTTCATACAGTGGATAGTTCAGCGATTGCCATAGAACTGGCAAAGGAAAATCTGGAGTTGAATTTCCCGGGTGATAAGCGCCACGATGCTATTGTTGCAGATGCTTTCAATTACCTTGATAGTGCCGGAGATAAAGGATATGATCTGATTATTCTTGATCCACCTGCTTTTGCCAAACATCAAAACGTTCTACATAAGGCACTACAGGGTTATAAGCGATTAAATGCGAAAGCTTTTCAGTGCATCAGGCCTGGGGGAATCCTGTTTACTTTCTCTTGTTCCCAGGCGGTGAGCAGAGAGAATTTTAAAAGATCTGTTTTTGTAGCAGCGGCCAATTCCGGCAGATCGGTACGTATCCTGTACCAGTTATCACAACCTGTTGATCATCCTGTAAGTATTTATCATCCGGAGGGTGAGTACCTTAAGGGTTTGGTATTGTATGTGGAGTAAGGTTTATTTTTTAGTCGGAAAAATACTTTGCTTTCTAAGCTCCCTCCTTGAATTATGAACAGTTAGAATGTTGATTTTTATTTTATCATGTTCGTACAAGATTCTATAATTTCCAATTATTAGTTCTCTATAATTTTCATCATTTAATTCTGGAATTATCCTGCCAGTAAGAGGCTGGTTTTCTAAAATTGAAGTTATATTTAGAATTTTCTCAATGGTAATCTTTGCATATTTTAAAGAGTCTTTTGCAATATACTCTACAATATCTTCAAGGTCTGTAAGCGAACGTTCAGTCCAGACTATTTTAACCATTTGTCAAGTCTTTGTTTTGCTTCTTCGGTGGTGAATATCTTTCCTTCTTTGACATCTTTCAATCCTTGGTCAATTTTGTCTAACACTATCAATTCCTCAATAATATCTTCAATAGTGAAATTGTCAGGAAGTGAATCAATGCTCATTTTTATTTTTTCTTTTGTCAACATAATTCCTCGTTTTTTCCAAAGATACAAATAATAGAGATCTCTTTCCCAGGCTTGCAGTAATATCTCCATAAAAACTTATTTTGTTTCATCTCTTTCAAGATCATCCAATAAATGCCTTAATTTTGTTTCATAAAGGTCAATGATGGCTTTCTTGTCTTTTTGGCTTATTGCCTTAATATCCTCCGTATTTGCAGTGGCCTGTGCAGTATTTTTTATACCGGGAATAACCGTTGATATCCCGGTGAAACTCAATATAAAACTCAGGTTAAATGCAGCCGGGGGAATATTGTAAGTGGCTGCCATTTTCCATACTTCATCCAGCTCAGGGATCACTTTTCTTAGAAACTTTTCTTTTAAACGAAAT
>JAOZKQ010000667.1 GCA_029935275.1 Bacteroidales bacterium
CTTTTATCTATCTTGCTATATTAATCCTTTTTGAATCCACTCTTGTTATTGCAGACCCCTATGTTGAAGAAATAGCAAATGGAGAACCGGGCTGGAAATTGATGGCTAATGTGGGAATAGCTTTACTTCTGTTTCCATTCCACTCATTACTTGATAAAAGATTGAAAAAAAGAATTGTAAATAACAATAAAACTATTTCATCCAAGCCTTGAAAGATCTTCAAGCTTTTCTTTATTTAAGATCACAATTCCCTTATCTTGTATATCAATTAAATTCTCAGAAGTAAAATTTTTTAACACTCTAACAACACTATCTCTGGTCATTCCGGAAAGTTCAGCCAGATCATGTTTACTTAAAAAAATTGAAGTAATAGGTTCAATATAGATCTCCGAGGCTAAATAAAGGAGTGCATCTGCTAATCTACCATTCATATGTTTCTGGGAATTGCTCAGGAACCTATGGTAAAGATGAACTGTATTTTCGCTTTGCTCTCTAAGGAATAATTTTCCAAATTCAGGATTTGAGCAAATTACCTCTTTAAACCTGTCAAGATTAATAAAACAAACAGTTGAAGGTTCAATTGCCCTTGCTGAACAGTGATGTCTGTTATCAATAAATAATCCGGGACCCCCAAGTAATTCCCATGGTTTTGAAACCTTAAAGATTAAATTCTGGTCATTCAGGCCTTCAAGATATAACTTCACTTTCCCTTTAGTAAGCGACAATATATTGTTTGCTGCTGAACCTTGCTTAAATATGCTATCTCCTGCTTTATATTCAACTTCATATCTATCTGTATTAAGGTTTTTAAGTTCCTCGTCAGATAATAATCTGAACAAAGGTGACTTTAAATCACAGTCAAAGCAATTTCGACATTTCGGGGATGTGTGTGACATTTAGGAATCTAAAAAATAACCAATATGAATAAAAAGTAAATATACTAAAATTGATGAATACTATTACAATCGTTCTAAGACGTAAATAGTACGATTTTTATCGTTATTAATTCGGTTTCAAAAATAGAATCTACTACAAAGAAACGCCCTTCAGTCAAAAATACAATTGTTATTTATGTTTATTTTTCCGAACTAAATTTTTGAAAGTCTAACACATACGGTTTTACCAGACTTTGGTTATAATTTAAAAGTAAAAAAATGAAATTAATTTTGATTAATCAAAAATCTCAATCAACTATTAGACCGGTATTAAATGTTAAGGTAGCCTTTTTAATAATATTTTTATTGGCTCCGGTTACAGCTTTTAGTCAAAAGAAGAAGGATATTGAAGTTACCGTGGATTGTGTTGAGTATATTGGAAATGGCCAATACAAAGCCAATTTTGGATATAGGAACCCAAATAAAAAAGAAATTAATGTGCC
>JAOZKQ010000668.1 GCA_029935275.1 Bacteroidales bacterium
CCTGCCCCCACATTGGTTTCATATAAGAATTTCACATTCTTTGTACGGGCGGTATCAATTAATTTTCGATATCTATCATATCCTGATGATGCAGCTATTTTATTGGAAGTTACCACGTTGACGCTTGCTTCCAGAAATTGTTGATACAAAGGGATAATACTTTCACTTGCCGTTTCATCAATAAAAATACTATTCCTCAGGTTTAATCTTGTAACATTTTCTATAAAGTCTGAAGGGCTCATTTTCTGCCCGTTTTTTTCAAGCTCTTGCTTCCAGGAATGAATGGGAATTCCTTCTTTCTGAAAAAGCATTTTTTTACTGTTGGCTATACCGGTCAGGTTTAACACAATGGAATGTTCTTGTTTCAGATATTCTATCTGTTCGTCTATCTGTTGCAAAAGAGCTGAGCCAACATTGCCGGTTCCGATAAGGAAAAGATGCAATTGTTTTGTGCCTGATAAAAAGAATCGCTCATGTAGAACATTCATTGCTTTTTTTAGATCATCCTGATGTACTACCATGGAGATGTTACGTTCGCTGGAACCCTGGGCAATGGACCGGATATTAACTCCGTTCTTACCCAGGGAACTAAAGGCTTTGCCTGCCAGTCCAACACTTTTTTTCATCCGGTCACCTACAATGGCAATAATGGACTGTTTTTGTTCAATATCCGGCTTTTGAACTTTCCCTATTTGTATTTCTAAAGCGAATTCCTCTGAAATGGCCTTTTTTGCTTTTTTCAGATCGTCCTGATTTACCCCAATAGTAATGGAATGTTCTGATGAAGCCTGGGTAATAAAAATAATATTAACCTTATTCTCAGCCAATACACCAAACATTCGTTTGGAAATTCCTGGTATTCCCACCATTCCACTTCCGGAAAGGGTTAAGAGTACAATTTCAGGGATATTTGACAATCCGATTACTGCAGGCCTTGAATTATTCAGGCCGGCATGGATTTTTGTACCCGGATTGCCAGGTTCAAATGCATTCCGGATAAGAATTGGAATTTTATTTTCAAATACAGAATACAGGGTAGGGGGATAAATGACTTTAGCGCCAAAATGGGCTAACTCCATGGCCTCATTATAAGATAATTCCGGAATTGGAAAAGCACTTTTTACCAGGGAAGGGTCAGCTGTCATAATTCCATCCACATTGGTCCATTTTTCTAATATATTTGCCTGCATTGCTGAGGCTATGAGTGCTGCAGAATAATCTGAACCTTCCCTTCCAAGGGTGGTTACTTTCCCTTCCGGGGTTGCGGCGATAAAACCAGGAATTACATAGGTTTTATTTTTCCCGGATAGCTGTTTTTTGATTTTTTCAAAAGACTTTTTAATATCCGGATTTGCTTTTCCAAAATTATCATCAG
>JAOZKQ010000669.1 GCA_029935275.1 Bacteroidales bacterium
ACCTTCATCATCGGTGCCTCTCCAGCTTGTTTTTATTACCGTTGAATCGGCCATTCCAAGAAATGATTCCATCTTCATCCATTCTTCGTCTGATGACAAATGCCAACCGTCAGGACAAACACCTTGTGTAGAAACCGTTGTTGTATATTGCATCATTTCATCCCACAGATACAATCCTCCATAAATATTACCAAGGCTATCGCTATTATCATAATAATACATTTCAACAATAGCATTATCAGTAGCATCAACAGAATCATGAATTACTATTCCATAGTTCAGATTCTCGGCCATCCATAGCTGGGTACCAATTTGTGCAGTTTTATATATCTTGCCGTTTCGCGAATCTGTAAGGTCCTCTCCAGGAGCAATCACAATTTCAAATTCCACTTCGTTACCATAACCCGTTCCATAAGAGCTGGTTCCATAAGCCCTTAAATAATATTTTGTATTTTCCTCCAGATCATCTAACAGACTTATAAAGCTTCCGGTTCCCTGACTATCACTTGAAAAATCATCATCAATTGTTGGGTTCCCACTTGTATTCCAGCAAACACCCCTGGCTGTTACTGCTTCATCTATATCCATACTTACCTCACCTCCGGAAACCACAGATTTGAATGTTTTTATTGAGACTTCTGATGTAGTTAATTCAGGGATTCCACTCAGGGCTTTAAAATTTTTTATTGAACCATAAACAGTCTCTTCTCCCTGAATCACATAGGCACGTACATAATACTCAATACCACTTTCCAAATTAACCATTTCACTGGAAAAAGAACCAATTGCAGGAGCACCTAAACTTGTTTTAAAATCACTTGTTGTTGGCTCCGGATTTATGGACCAGCAATGACCATGTTCATCAATACCACTACCAAGGTCAGAAATTGATCCCGCAACTCTGGCTGAATTGAAGGTAATTTCTGTAATATCTCCGGTTTGAACATTAGCAGCTTTATAAACCTCATCCTTTTTACAGGAATAATATGTAAGGGAAAGTGATATAAAAAGCACAGACAATTTCCCTAGTTTGATCAAATTCTTCATTCAATATTTTATTTTAATTCAACAAAAAAACAATTATTAATTTTTATACGCAAAAACCATGCAAAAGTTTAAGCTAATCTCTAAAAACTGACCATTAAAGAAATCCATTTAGTCCCTCTATATACCCGGTGCCTGATCCAGAAAGTTTGCTATTGAGACTTGAGACCGCGTGCCGCCATAGTTTTAGCGGTGGCGCAAGTCAAAAAAAGCGCAGTTTACTAGTATAATCGAGCATTTTTTTGACAAGCATAACAGCCTGCCCCGACCATTCAGTGATTTTATTACTATGAAAAATTTTAGTATTTAATTTGCTCACATACCTA
>JAOZKQ010000182.1 GCA_029935275.1 Bacteroidales bacterium
GTTCTAACCTCCCTTTTATCTGTGGCGGACAGCCCGTTTCATTTGGACAATAATGGTTGGCTTCCCCATCCTTTCTTACGAGTTTTGTATCACAAGCAGGACATGTAGTAATATATTTTACGGCTACAGTATCTGGTTTGCGCTGTGATTTATCCACACCTACAATTTTGGGAATTATTTCACCTCCTTTTTCAACATAAACCATATCTCCGATCCTTACATCCAGCAGTTCAATCTGATCTGCATTATGCAAGGATGCTCTTTTTACCCTTGTGCCGGCCAGTAAAACAGGTTCAAGGTTTGCAACCGGAGTAATGCTACCGGTACGGCCTACCTGAAAACTTATTGATAACAATTGAGTCAGTGCCTGTTCTGTTTCAAACTTGAAAGAAATGGCCCAGCGTGGGGATTTTGCTGTGAAGCCTAATCTTTTCTGTAATTGGAAAGAATTTACCTTAATTACTACTCCATCAATATCATATGGAAGCTGCTTTCGTTTTTTATCCCATTTTTTGATGTATTCATAAACATCTTCAATAGAAGCACATTTTTCAATGTTTTCTGATATTTTAAAACCCCAGTTCTTTGCAGCCATCATGTTTTCAAAATGGGAGCTATAGGGAAGATCAACGCCTGATATAGCATAAAAGAAACAATCGAGTGGCCTTTTTGCAACTTCTGCAGAATTTTGCATTTTCAGTGTCCCTGAAGATGCATTTCGTGGGTTTGCCAGGGGGGCATCCCCCATTTCTACCCTGCGTTTATTCAAGAGGTCAAAACCAGGACGGGGCATAATGATTTCTCCGCGGATTTCAAATTCATCAGGGTAATTATTACTAATAAGCCTTAATGGTATGCTTTTAATTGTTCGGACATTGGTGGTAACATCATCACCATAATTACCATCTCCCCGGGTCACTCCACGGATGAGTTTCCCATTACTATAATGAATACTTATGGCAGTGCCATCATATTTTAATTCACAAACATATTCAAATGTTTCAGTAACATCTTTGCGTATTCTTTTGTCAAAATCCTGAAGTTCTTCAAGAGAATATGTATTACCAAGAGAGAGCATGGGGCTTGAATGTGCTACTTGTTGGAATTCTTTGTTTATATCATTACCAACACGTTGAGAAGGAGAATTAGGATCCTGAAATTGTGGGAATTTGTTTTCCAGGCTAAGCAGATCCTGCATCAGCAGGTCATATTCAAAATCACTGATTTCAGGATTGGATAAAACATAATACCTGTGATTGTGTTTATGGAGCTCTGAACGTAATTTACTGATTCTTATTTCAGCTTCTTTATTAGTCATTTACTAGTATTATAGAAATTTAATATGCCTTGTTTTTTGAGGGTTAAAACTAATAAAATCTTAATGAAAACTAACAATTTTTTTGAGGGAAATCTATTGCTTTTTTCCAATTGACCTAAAAGCAAAATATATTTCTGAAAATAAAAGTCACAAATTAAAATAAGTTAGAAAAGATTTCTATTTTTGCATGAGCTTTGGTGTCTGGTCATAAATCATATGATCAGATGAAAAGGGAATCAGGTGATCTGTAATACAGAAATTCCTGAACAGTACCCGCTGCTGTGATCCTAATGTTTATTTTGATCTCACGGGCCACTTTTCGCCGGCTGGCGAATGGGAAGGCGATCAAAATTGGGAAAGTCAGAAGACCTGCCAAAGTTTAATGTTCGGGATTAAACAAACTTATTTTGAAAACTTTTGTAAAATACTTCCTTTTCACTTTCTTTTTGCTTTCCGGACTGCATCTTAAAGCCAGTATTATTGACATTGATACATTGTCAATTGTTGAGGTGAAAGTTGTGAGTTCAAGAACAAACTATTACCGGGAAGACCTTAAGACAAGAGAAATTGACTCTGCAAGTATCCACAGAAGTATTTTTAGTAACCTTGGTGATCTTTTAATGAGTTCAGGAACTTCAAATGTACTTACCTATGGGGGTGATGGTTCAATTAGTACGGTTTCAATACGAGGGAGTGGCTCTTCTCATACACGGGTTTTATGGAATGGCTTTCCTTTGAATTCATTAACTACCGGAGTAGCTGATATTTCCCTGATACCGGTAAGTTTCTTTAATAGTGCAAAAATCACCTCAGGTTCATCAGGTTCTTTATTCGGGAGTGGTACATTTGGTGGAGCAATTGATCTGGGCCGAAAAGTTGATTGGAAAAAGAGACTTAGTATTTCAGTTGGAATGGAAGTTGGGAGTTTTGGATCTTATAAACCCGGATTGAAATTCGGCATAGGGAACGCCAAGGTTCAATATGACCTGAATTTTAGTTTCAACCATGTTCTAAATAATTTTTTCTATACTGATTTTGAAAAAGCCGGTCAGCCAAAAGTGATTTCCAGTCATAATTCGATGAAAAGTATAGGGCTGATCCAGAATATCCAGTTTCTTTTGCCAAAAAATAATATGTTGCAGATAGGAGCATGGTATTTTGTGAAACATAATGAATTGCCTGTAGCTATGGGTAGCTACGGTGAGAGTTTGCAATCACAATCGGACAGTAGTTTGAAGGTTTTTCTTAAATGGAGAAAGGTTTTTCAAAAAACCAGTTTTGAGTTCAAGGCAGGTTACCTGTTTGATCATCTAAGGTTTGTTGATGAGAAACTGAACAATGAGGGGAACTATTCAATCGATTCCAAAATTAGTTCCCGGCAGGCATATTTTGATTTTAATACACGATTTTTTCATTTTCAGAACTTAACCATTGATGCCGGTGGAAATTTCTCTTACTTATCAGCTGATGTCGCAGCCTATAACGGACCCGAATCGGAATACAGGGCCAACCTGATAACAGGAGCACAATACAGATTAAACCATTTGAAAATTAATGCTTCAATCCGACTGAACTTTAACCCATACCATAAGCCACCACCTTTATTGTCTTTTGGTGCAAATTATGAACTTTGGAGCAATCATTTGTGGATCAAAGCTAATGTCTCTAATAAATACAGGTTGCCTGGTTTTAATGACAGATACTGGCAGCCGGGGGGTAATCCGGAACTGCTGCCTGAGCAGGGCTGGAGTACTGATCTGGGAACAGAAATACACTTGCTGACTTCTACAGATAGAAGCAGAAAATTAAACCTGGAGATAAATGTTTTTACAGGACGGATCAATAACTGGATCCAATGGTCTCCCGGACCTGGCTATTGGAGCCCGGTGAATTTTAAGAATGTTTGGAACCGTGGATTGGAACTGGATGGATATTTTCAGAGAAGATCAGGCAAATTTGATTTTTTATTCCGTGTAAATTATTCCCTGACTTATTCTACTGTTGAGGAGGCTGAAAACACACAACTGCTGAATAAACAATTAAGATATACTCCAAAAAATATGGTGAGTAGTTCTGCTGGATTTTCCTACCTTACATTCTATTCAAATCTTGATTTCAGATATAGTGGCAAGCGTTATACAACGGAAGATAATGATCCCTTTTATGCGCTGGACCCATATTATACATTAGACCTGACCCTTGGTTATAAATCAGCTCAGTTTCTACCGGGATCCTCCCTGCAGTTAAAAGTTAAGAATCTGACAAATGAAATATTTCAGGTAATCCGGTCATATCCGATGCCCGGCAGGGCCTGGTATTTAAGTTTAATATTAACAATAGATAAAAAATAATCTTTTAAAGCAAATTAACAATGAAAAAGCAATTTAGAATTATTTTGGCATTTAGCCTGTTGGCACTTTTATCCTCCTCTTGTATTAAAGAAGATAATCCGCCTGAGAACACAGGATTTCTTCATGGTATTTATATAGTTAATGAGGGTGGCTTCACTAAAAATAACGGTTCAATTTCTTATTTAGACGAAGCTTCTTCTTTGATTTATCCAAATTTGTTTGCCCAGGTAAATGGCAGGGGACCGGGTGATGTAGTTCAATCATTTTCTGTAGCTGGAGATATGGGTTTTATTGTTGCTAATAACTCTCAAAAAGTAGAAGTTGTTGATATGGAGACCTTTGCTTCAATTGGAACTATTCTGGACGTGGATTATCCCAGGTATGTACTCGGGATTACGGATAAAAAGGCTTATTTAACAAATGGGAGTTTTGCCGGAAGTGTTAAAGTGATCAAGCTCGATAGTTTAGAAATTGAGTCGGAGATACCAGTTGGCTCAGGTCCTGAAAATATTATAATGGCAGGTGCTAAAGTCTTTGTGGCCAACAGTGGGGGCTGGAGTATTGACTCGACTATAAGTGTAATTGATCCTGAAACTGATGCAGTTACCCATACCATATATGTTGGTGATAATCCTACTGACCTGGTGGAAGATGCTAATGGGGATATTTGGGTTTTGTGTAAGGGTAAAGTTGAATATGATCAGAATTGGAATGTAATTGCGGAATCGGATTCACGTCTGGTACAGATCAAAGCTTCAAGTCTTACTGTCGGAAAAAGCATAGTTATAGGAAAAAAAGGTGACTTCTTTTCACCCCTGCACCTGGCTGTTTCAAATGATGGTAAAATGCTTTTGTATGCTGAGTCTGATGGTATTTATAAGATGGAAACAAGTGCCACTAATGCGCCTTCAGAACCATTTATTGAAGGAAATTTTTATGGCCTGGACATAGACCCTGAATCAGGATTGATTTATGTTTTGAAAGCATACGGTTTTGATGCAAATGGAAGTGCTTACAGGTATGAGGCTGAAGGTAGGCTTATCGATTCTATACAGGTTGGGATAGCACCAAATGCTGCCGTTTTTAACTAGTGCTTGGTCAGGTATGAAGCTTCAGGTAAATATTTGATAAGTAACATATAATTAATAAATTATCACTGTTTGTTTTTTACTTTTTACTTTTTACTTTTTACCTCTGACTTTTTACTTTTTACTTTTTTTACTTTTTAC
>JAOZKQ010000183.1 GCA_029935275.1 Bacteroidales bacterium
AAACCCGGAATGAACGAAGTGAATCAGGTTTTGGTTTTGAACTACACCAAATAAGGACACACCGAAGACTTATCATTGTTATTTCAGTATATATGTTGATGTATTTGTGCTACTGGAGCTTACAGATATTCTCACTGAACCCTTACGATTACCGGAATGGACTATTAGCATTGTCCATATCCTACTGGTCATAAACCTTGTAAGAACCATATTATTCTAACATTGGTTATGATATCACCCCGGAGGACCTTGAAGAAATACAATCATCCACACAAATAAAGAAAAACATCAAAGAATAAGCGTTTTGTAACAAAACTCATTTCATTGGATTTTTTTTCATTTTCCTTTTTCAAGTATATATATAGCCGTGAAACCCAGGCCAGCCAGTTCCGGATAATATTTATAGGTTTCTTCACGCGTATAGAATCCTTTAACTACCACACTATAGTTCCCGAATCTCTCAACGATTTCAACTGGTAAATTGAGCTTTTCGATGATTCTTTTTTGAGCCTTTTTTGCCTGGCCCATCTTAGTGTAAACGGCCACCAGCAATGAAAATGTTGGTTCAGCCTGTTCAGAAACTACAATTTTGCTTTCCGGTAATTTAACAATGTCAATAGGCCTCGCTTTTATAGAATCTATGTCAACCTGTTCTTTCACTGGTTCTATTGCTGGCTTTATAACAGGCTCCTCCCTTGGTTGCCCTGTCAATTCCTGGGCAGGCATTAGCCATATATTGTTAAATCCCATAAGGTTAAGGAAAGGAACAATTCTTTCCCTCTCTTTCTGGGAGGAGAAGCTGGTAATACGTACTTTATAGGCTCCATCTTCAAACTCAACAATAACCGGCCTGTCAATGGCTGCGGAAACCTTTCTTCTATATTTCTCAGCATCTGTTGAATCCTTAAATTCTCCTACTTGTATAACCAGGTTTTCATGCATGATGCGGGTTTGGCCATCAGGAAGCGTTTCAATTACCCCATGTATTGTATCATGGACAGTTTTAATTACCATATATTTTTGCACTCCTTTTAAGGTAATCACCCACATCTCATTTACACCATTTTTATAAAGAATATTAACAAAGGTATCCACCTCTTCCCTGGTTTCAAATCCCATGATACGTACCTTATAGAATCCGTTTTCAATGATTATTTCAACCTCCCTGCCCAGGATCGCTGCAAGTTTCTTTCTGTAAGCATTCGCATTTGATTTGCGCTTAAAGGCTCCCAACTGAATAATATAGGCATCAGTTGAAGATGTTGTAACCTCTTGTATAACCTCATGAACTACAACATATGTAGTATCCCTTTTGGTTACTTTCATCCCAGGAGTAACAAGCTTTTCTTCGGACTTCATTTTAATATTGAAATCAAGACCATCAATAAAATCACCTTCAATGTTTGCAGTAATATCAAAATTAATGGAATCGGGTGTAGATATCATACTCAGTCTCCGCATTTGGGCAGTATCTAATCTTACTGTGAAGGTACCAGGGGCCAAACCGAAATAGCTGAAATACCCATCTTCTTCAGTTAGGGTTCGTCCGCTTAGTTTTTGATCACTGTTATAAATATTAACTATTACACGGGCGAGGCCAAGGATATTACCTTCTCCTTTATCGATGGTTACCATTCCTGAAGCCTCTCCAACTACATAAATTGGAATTTCTATTAGCTTAAGCATATTAGGATCGACAGCTACACTCATTGTCTTGTTTTTCAATGTCCATGAAATATTGTCAAAGCCGCTCTGTTCAAGCTCGATAAAGCAATCTGCATAGGGTTCAAGATTAAAAATACGAATTGTAGTGTCATTATCGATTCTTTCAATGCGCCCACTGCTGGCACGCAGGCTCAGGCCATATGCTTTTGGTTCACCGGCATCTCTCGTGCCATTTGCATTTATGTCGATGAAAGGCAGAACTGTGATTCCACCTTTACCCACGTTTGCACGATTGTCCGTAGTATTATACCTGGTTTTGCGATCACTAATAAAACTTCCCCTTGCATGTTGAACAAGCGTAGTGTATTTATTTGTTCGCCTGGTTGAAAATCCGGATTGGGCAAATTTAAAATCGTAACGGAACCCAATTTCTCCCACATAAAAGTCACTCATGAAACTCTTTTCATAAGAAAGGTTGAGATAACCATTTTGAATAACACGTTTTTCGAGTCTTATTCTTCCGGTCTGAAGTCCATTATCCGTAAACCCGTACTGAATCTGTGGTGTAACTGTGATATTACCAGGAAAGCGAAATGAGAGAGCAAGGTTACTGTAAACAGTTGGGGAAGTATTGCCAATAAACAGGGCATAGGTTGTGAGGTTTGTGCTTACCCCCCAAAGAGAGCCTGAAAGCAACCATTCACCTGTGGTATAAAGAGTAGTTGGCAAAACAAGCTGGTTAACTGTAAGCCTGGTATAGGCCGAAAACTTTTTTATTCGAATGGGAACCGATATTGCAACTTTACGTTCTTCAAGGTAGTTGAAATTAATGGCCGTTTGACCCTTTGCATATTTTGTATAGTTCAGGTCAAACTGGATATTTGAACGGAGCCTGTAGGAGAGTGATCCCTTAGCCCTTACACCATAAGTAAACTCTGTGGAGAGGAGAAGATTTGAAGCCAGCCTGAATGAAGCATTTGCAAAGGGCATCATAGGGCCTGAAGAGACGGAGGAGAGGTATTCATAACCGGCTCCAATAGTAACTCCACGGGACAAACCATAATTAACACTTGACCTGGAAAACCGACTAAAGAGTGTATCCTCAACTATCCCTGCATTGACATAATATTCAAGTTTTTTCTTTGGGAGAAAATTGAAAGGGATGGAGATATTCCGTTCACTTACACGTTCTTCACCCCATGGTCCGTAAAACTTTAACCTGACAAGTGAATTACCATAAACAAGTGGCACCTGGAATGAATAGAAACCAGCAGCATCAGCCTTGACAAAATCCACAAGTACATTATTTACATATAGTTCCACCATCCAACCAGGCTCAGTTTTATCGTTAAGGGTATAAGATCCAAAAGACTTCCTGAAAGTTGTCGGGGTATTTGTGACCTGTACACCCACAACCGGATCAAAAATGGAGGATGTGGCATGAGTAAAGACTTTCCCTGCCATTACTTGCTTCACGAATTTATTATCATTGTTTACACGCCGCCAGAGGTAGTATTGCTGCTTTTCGGTAAAGGGTTCCCTGCTATTGTAATTAAGGGAAACTGTAGTTTCTCCACCGGCAATTATTGCACCAAGGGTCAGATTAAGTCTTGTCTCTGCCTGACCGTTGATTTGTTCTGTAGCAATAACTGACCAATCGGCCATACCAAAATGAAACATTGGATAACTTCTGCCTATTATGGTATCGGCTTTAACTTCACCTTTCAGGCGGTTCAGGTTCTCTCGCATTTCCGCCTGTCGCATCTCCCGTATTATCGGTAATTCCAACTTTGTATTTACTGTTACCGATAGGTTCCTGAAATCAAATATACAGTTAAGGCCAAATATCTGGCCATAAAAAGAAGATCTCAAAAAGAGATTAGTTTCTGTACGAATAAGATCGCCTGTTTCAAGTTTAAACGATTTATTACCATATTGGATCTGGTTTTTGATCCGGTCTATACTATAGCTTGCTTCCTGATTGATAAAAAAACCTGTGATAGTTTCTAATCCGGGAGAAGGAATATTTCGAATCTTTAAGAAATCAAAAAGGTCGGTTACGGGCAAATAAACCTCACTTCCTTTTATTACTGCATCAATCTCTCCTGAACCCACATTTCGTACATTGAGAAAAACAGATATCTCGTCATAGGCAGTCTCTTCCTGTGCAAAACTTGTAATACCAGGAAGAAATGTAAAAAGACAAATGAAAATGATAAAAAACTTTATGGAACTGACATGCATACGGCCTGAGTGGATAACAGTGGAGTATGCTTCTGTCTTTTTCATTATTCTACAGCCAAAATTCTTTATAGATGATTTATTCCTGGACAAATGTTATATCGAATGTCCCACTGTAGTTTCCGGGTGGATTAGCTATCGGGTTACCAACATTCAGGATTCCTCCTATCCTAAGCTGAGTTACAGCAGGAGGCATAATAGTAATAATAAAAGGACTTACCGGATCGGTATCTCCTATTTGAAGAGTCATAGACCCTCCGTTACTACCAGGCAGTACAGCATCAGGGCCTTTGAGAATAGAAATAAGGGTTCCAGGGTTACCAACCAGGTCATAAAGCCCGGTGGAATAAGGAAACCCCAAATTTAGCAATACAACATCACCTGTTGAAGAGCGTGATCCACCACTATTGATAGTTACAGTACCCCCTGTGTTGAAATGATAGAATGCCCCAAAGGCAAGGTTCTGTGACATATTTACCGTCACAGTAATAGGCCTGGGTGGAAGCTCCTGGGAACTCAACCTGGGAATGAAGGAGAAAAACAACACTGCCATGCTTATTAATAGCATTCGCTCTCTGTAAAATAATATTATGCCAGAATTTTTCATCTTATACCAATAAATAATTTTTTCACTGTACTTAATTTTCCTGAATAAAATCTGATAACATAAATACCTGATTTTAAACCCGGATTAATATCATAAAATCCAATATCATAAACCTTTCTGCTGTAAACCTTACGACCGTTCAGGTCAAAGACTGAAAGCAGCCCCTCTCTCCCATCCAGTCTTTTTACAGTTGCTTTTATCATTGCCTGAGAGGAGTACACTGAGAAAAAGTCATCCGTTTCTTTCAGATCAGGCATATCGGTTGTGCTCATCATAAATCCGAGGTAAAACCTATCGATGTATTCACCAGCAGGCAATGTAATTTTATACTCCTTATCCTGAAGAAGATCTATGTTGGTTCCGGTTGTA
>JAOZKQ010000184.1 GCA_029935275.1 Bacteroidales bacterium
TATTTAGAGTCTGTCCATAAAGTCGGGAGTTTGAACTAGAAAGTTCAAACTCAAGCCTGCCTGCCGGCAAAGGCAGGGCGTGCGATAAATCTAAACCGCAGTCCCGAAAATCGGGATGAGGATTTAGATTTTGAGCAACAACGCAGAAGTTGGACTTTATAGACAAACTCTATTTAATCATTAAATATTAGAGATTATGAAATAGCCATGAGAAAATAAATCACAACAATCAAGATGATTATTTCATGGCGTATTCCGTCTGGCCGAATTAATAAAAATAAATAATAAACAGATGAAACAAGCATGATTATTTTGCATCATGCGGTTCCATGTGGCAAAATAAAATAAATTATAAACACATGAATAAAATACGAATACTTTGGACAGATGATGAAATAGATATACTTAGGCCACATATTATTTTTTTAGAGGAAAAAGGATATGAAATCCTTACTGCCAGTAATGCTGAAGATGCTGTTTCAATTGTTGAAGAGGAGGAACTGTCCCTGATTTTTCTGGATGAAAATATGCCGGGTAAAACCGGGCTGGAGGTCCTTCCTGAAATTAAGCAAATCGTTCCACATGTACCTATTGTAATGATCACTAAAAGTGAAGAAGAAAATATAATGGAGGAGGCCATTGGGGCACAAATTGATGACTATTTGATCAAACCGGTTAATCCCAATCAAATTTTGTTGACTATAAAAAAACTTATTGATCATAAAAAATTGATTTCTGATAAAACACTTACAAGATACCAGTCAGGATTTGGAGAAATAAGCAATATGATTAATAGTGCAAGGGATCATAACGATTGGGTTCAGATATATAAGAATCTCGTATTTTGGGATATGGAGCTTGAAAAGTCGGAAACAACGGGTATGGATGAAGTTTTACAAATGCAGAAAAGGGATGCAAATCAAGGGTTTTCCAAATTTGTAAAAAGAAATTATGAAGATTGGATCCAGGCTGAGGATGGTAACAGACCTGTTCTTTCACCAGATATTTTTAAAAATTGGGTTTTCCCATTGCTGGATAAGGGGGAGAAAGTAGTCTTTATATTGATTGATAATTTTAGGTTGGATCAATGGAAAGTGGTCTGGACCTTGTTTAATGATTATTTTAAAATTGAAAATGAAGAAATCTTCTTTTCCATTCTACCTACAGCAACACAATATGCCAGAAATGCAATTTTCTCTGGTGTAATGCCACTTGAAATTCAACGTAATTATCCTGAATTCTGGCTTTATGATGAAGAAGAGGGTGGTAAAAATCAATTTGAACAGGAGCTTTTCGAAAAACATTTAAAAAGAAGCAATAAAAAATTCACTTTTAATTATGAAAAAATAAGTAATGCTGAAGCCGGGAAAAAGGTGACAGATAATATTTCTAATTTTTTAAATAATGACCTGACTATTTTAGTGTATAATTTTGTGGATATGCTTTCTCATGCCCGAACTGAGTCAAAAATGGTCAAGGAGCTTGCAGGTGATGAAAGTGCTTACAGATCAATTACTCATAGTTGGTTTCGCCATTCTGCTATTATGGATTTACTTAAAATACTGGCACAAAAAAAGGTAAAGCTGATTTTAACTACAGATCATGGTACGATTCGTGTAAATCATCCTGTGAAAGTTGTTGGTGACCGTTTTACATCAACTAATTTAAGGTATAAAACAGGGAAAAATCTTGATTATAATCCTAAAGATGTTTTCAGCATTACCAGTCCTGAGAAAATTGGATTGCCAAAATCTAATATTTCATCTTCTTTTATTTTTGCTATGAATGATAATTACCTGGTTTATCCCAAGAATTACAATTATTTTGTGAGATATTATAAGGATACTTTTCAGCATGGAGGAATCTCAATGCAGGAAGTGATGATTCCCTTTATTACTATGTCATCAAAATCCTAAGAAATGAGTACTTGCCTGTGAGATACGGTATAAGAAAGTTAAAATATTTAATATATATTGAGTGATAAAGGACTTGGAAATAAAGAAGTTGAGCCAAAGGCATAAAGTGGCAGGTTTGTTTCTTAAATCATATAATAAACCTGGTATTTTTGCTTTTTATGGAGAAATGGGTGTGGGTAAAACAACTTTTATTCAAGCTCTTTGTCAGGAATTGGGAGTAATAGAACCAGTCTCAAGTCCAACTTTTTCCATTGTTAATGAATACCATTATAGTACAAACTGTAAAATATATCATTTTGATTTTTATAGAATTAATTCAATTGAGGAGGTTTTTGATTTTGGATATGAGGAGTATTTTGCCGAGGATAACTATATTTTTATTGAGTGGCCGGAGCTGATTGAAAATTTGTTACCTGAAAACACTATAAGAGTCAGTATCTCAATTGGTAAAGATAATGTACGGAAGTTAACATTTGGATAAAATCTGAATGATTAATTTGATATTAAAGCAGATTGTATTACTTTCGATAGCGGAGGATTAATAATTATTCCCATAAAAAGTTTGATGATATGGTCGGACCCGGTAAACCCTCAGGTTTAAGTTTCAGTCAAAGTCACCTTCTTCCCCAGGAGGAAATGCTTGAAACAGCAAAAAAAAGTAGTAGATTAGTAATTGGGATTCCAAAAGAATCAGGAAAACATGAGAACAGGGTAAGCCTTACCCCTGAAGCAGTTGAACTATTAGTAAATAATAAGCATGAAGTAATTATAGAATCCGGGGCTGGTGAGGGTGCAAGTTATTCGGATAATGATTATAGCGAATGTGGAGGAATGATTGTTGATAATGCCTCTAAGGTTTTTCAAAGTGATCTGATCCTTAAAGTGGCGCCACCGGTACCAAAGGAAATTAATATGTTAAGAGGAAGCCAGGTTCTGTTCTCTTCATTGCATATAGCCTCACAGGATGAGAAATATTTCAGGGAATTAAGTAAAAGAAAAATTACAGGAATTGCATTTGAGAGCATAAAGGATAAATATGACAGGTTCCCTGTGGTACGTACGATGAGTGAAATTGCAGGGACTACTTCTGTGTTACTTGCATCTGAATACCTTAGTAATTTTCATCAGGGTAAAGGTGTATTGCTTGGCGGGATTACAGGCATTACTCCTACAGAAGTGGTTATTTTGGGAGCTGGTACTGCTGCTGAATTTGCTGCCAGGGCTGCGCTTGGACTGGGGGCTTCAGTAAAGATATTCGATAATTCAGTTCATAAATTGAGAAGATTACAAAACTATATGGGCCAACGCTTACATACCTCTGTTTTTCATCCCAGGGTATTACTAAAGGCCTTGAAATCAGCAGATGTTGTAATTGGTGCTGTGCATATGGTTGATGAAGGTCCCCGATATTACATAACTGAGGATATGGTGAAACAAATGAAAAAAGGTTCAGTTATTGTAGATATTAGTATTGATCAGGGTGGATGTGTGGAAACCTCAGAGCGTCGTGACCTTGGTAATCCGGTTGTTATAAAACATGGGATTCTTCATTATGCTGTTTCAAATATTCCGGCAAGAGTTGCGCGCACAGCTTCTATCGCATTAAGTAACGTTTTTACCCCTTTGCTACTAAATATTGGAGACTCAGGTAGTTTATTAAAGTATCTTCATGAAGATCAGGGTTTACGCAAGGGAGTCTATCTCTTTAATGGAATACTCACCAACCGGTTTATTGGTAGTCGGTTTGGTATAATGTCTAAAAATATTGATTTGTTACTTGCTGCTTTTTAATGTAAAATTAAAGAATAAATACTCCTAGATTATTTTGGAATGACTCGATTTATTTATGGGCTCGTATTAATTATTTATAATATAGGGATTCATATTGCAGCTTTATTTAATAGAAAAGCTGCTCTCTGGATGGCAGGAAGAAAAAATATTTGGAAAGAAATCCAGGATAAAATAAAGCCCCATGATCATCTTGTATGGTTTCATTGTGCTTCACTAGGAGAATTTGAACAAGGCCTACCGGTAATAGAAGAGTACAAAAAGAAAGTTCCCAAAGCACATATTTTGATTACATTTTTCTCTCCTTCCGGTTATGAAGTAAAAAAAGATTATCCGGGAGCAGATTATGTACTTTATCTTCCTCTTGATTTATTAATAAATGTAAAGAGGTTTATAAAACTTGTAAATCCTAAATTGGTAGTTTTTGTGAAATATGAATACTGGTTTAACTATTTGCATCAACTTTGGAAACAAAGGATTCCGGTATTTCTCATTTCTGCAAATTTTCGTGAGAATCAATGGTTTTTCAGATGGTATGGGAAACCTTTCAGGAAAATTTTCAGTTTTTTTACCCAAATGTTTGTCCAAAACAGGAATTCAAAAGAAATCTTGTCTAAATATGGTTTTGATAATGTTACAGTAAGTGGTGATACACGATTCGACAGGGTTTACCAGATTGTAAATGAAAGAAGGGAAATACCCCTTGTGGAAAAGTTTAAACAACAGAAAATGCTTGTAATTGTTGGAAGTTCATGGAAGGAAGATGAGGCCATAATAATTAAATACATAAATCAGGATACACGTGGGTTAAAATGGATTATAGCCCCACATGAAATTGACAACCAGCATATTGAAAGAATTGAAGAAATGCTTAACAAACCTTCAGTCAGGTTCTCGGATTCCTTAGATAAAGATATTTCAATTGCAGATGTATTGATCATCGATAATATTGGTTTGCTATCTTCTTTATATGCCTATGGTAATATTGCCTGGGTGGGAGGTGGTTTTGGAAGAGGTGTACACAATATTCTGGAACCGGCAACTTTTGGCATTCCCGTCTTCTTTGGACCAAACTATCCTAGATTTCAGGAGGCTGTTGATCTGGTAAAATTGAAAGGAGCCTTTGTAATAAAAACTTATGAAGAGTTTATTAACCGCCTGGAACCTCTTCTTGACT
>JAOZKQ010000670.1 GCA_029935275.1 Bacteroidales bacterium
TGGGTACATTTGATGCACACACAACAACCCTGGGTAGTTGGAACATGGAATTTAGTGCAGATTATCCGGGCTACTGGCAGCGGCGACTTGAAAGTAAAGGTTTTGATATGGCCGTGTTCTTTGCCGGAAGTGTTGGTAGTCATTCCCCAAACAGCAAAGGAGAAAAGTTTGATAAACCAAAATATATTGGTGAGGCGCTGGCGGATAGCGCACTAAAATATAGCCAGTATGTTGAGTTGACCGATAGCATTGGACTTTCCTATTTCAGTTTGAAAATGTCACTTCCCGAATTTCATATCAGGGTATCCGACGGGATAAGGTTAAATCCTGTCTTAGGGACGAAATTGTTTCCATCTATTGGTGAAGTTTATGTTCAGGCAGCCCGTATCGGTGACCTTATCTGGGCTACAAGTCCCAGTGATTTTAGTGGAGAGACGGCAATTGTCTATAAGAATGCCATGAATAAGGAAGGTTATAAAGCCTTTGTTACCAGTTTTAATGGAGCATATGTTGGCTATATCATTCCGGCAAAATACTATCATTTGAATGAATATGAAGCCAGGTTAATGTCATGGTTTGGTCCAAATATGGGGCCCTATACAAATGAAATGATCCGGAGAATCATGCAAAAACTGGTCGCACTTTGATGGTTTTAAACAGCTTGAACAAATTGGTATTTGTTGCGTAGTATTAGTATTAAAGATTAATTAAGAAAATTCAGATGACCACAAAAGTAAAATGGGGGATATTAAGCACTGCTGCTATTGGAACCGAACATGTAATTCCCGCAATGATAAATAGTGCATTCTGTGATGTTCAGGCGATAGCCTCCAGAAATAAATATACTGCAGAGAAGGTGGCTGAGCGTTTTTCCATACCCAAAGCTTACGGGTCTTATGAAGCTTTGTTGGAAGACAGTGAAATTGAAGCGGTTTATATCCCACTGCCAAATCATCTTCATGTGCCCTGGAGTATTAAAGCACTGGAAGCAGGAAAGCATGTACTGGTAGAAAAACCAATTGGCTTAAGTAGTGAGGAGGCTATAAAATTATTGAATGAATCACTGAAGTACCCTGAATTGAAAGTGATGGAAGCATTTATGTACAGGCACCATCCTCAGTGGGTAAAGGTAAAAGAGCTGGTGGATAACAAAAAAATTGGTGAGCTGAAGACAATTCAATCCTCCTTTTCGTTTTTTGAAGATAATCCTGAAAGCATTGTTAATAAAAAGGAATATGGTGGCGGAAGTTTGATGGATATTGGTTGTTATCCTATTTCACTTTCCCGGTTTTTATTCAATGAAGAGCCCAAAAAAGTTTATTCTAAAATTGAGTACCACCCGGAATTCAAAACAGA
>JAOZKQ010000671.1 GCA_029935275.1 Bacteroidales bacterium
TAACGATTTAATAAACAAGATATTAGGCAACTTTTTCTTAACTAATTGACATTGGACCGCAGGGAGGCAATCCCAGCTTTGTAGTACATGTTCAAAGTTCAATGATCTTGCTCACTCCATTGCAGGCCTGAAATATAAAATACTGCGGAGCAGGACTTTTTGAATGTTGCAGGCTACCCCCCCTGGGAAAGCCGACCGAAGGGAGGCAATCCCAGAAGGAGTAAGAAGCTCAAAGTAATAAGTGTAATTTTACACTTATTCCCTGTGAGGGGAGTGTGAAGGAAGAACCTGTAAAAGCTTAAAGCCATTTGCCATTTACCTGTGGTAACGGACTTTCAAGCAGCTCAAGTAATTCTTCCGGGTCAGGTGATACATGAATAGAATTTCTGTATTCATGTTTTAAAAACTTTTCTTCAACCATTTTATCCAGAAATAAAAGCAGGCCATTAAAATACCCACCAACATTTAGCAAACCGAGAGGCTTCTGATGCATACCCAATTGCCCGTTTGTTAAAATCTGGAAACTCTCATCCAGGGTTCCAAAACCACCGGGCATGGCAATAAAGGCATCTGAGAGTTCCTCTAGCTTTTGTTTTCTTTCAGCCATAGTACTTACCGGTATATTTCGGGTAAGCCCTTTTTGGTAAATTTGTTTATTCTTTAAAAACCGGGGCATAATTCCGGTTATATTTTTACCTGCAGAAAGATATTCATCTGCCAGTACCTTCATAAGTCCAACAGTAGCCCCACCATAAATAAGTTCTATATTTTTTTTAATCATGGATTTTGCCAGTTTACTGGCTGCATGGCTGTATTTAGGGCTTGCTCCAGAATTGGAACCACAAAAAACTGCAATACGCTGAATCATTATTATATATTTTGGATTAATTACTTTCGGCAAGAGAGATAGCTTTTTTTAACGCTATCAGGTATTCTTCAACAAATTCAAACCTCTTTTTATACCGGTATTGCATTACAAACCTAGGGTGTGGTAGTGGGATGATTTGATTGAAAAATTTATGTTGTTCATTGAATTTTTGAAGGAACTTGAAATTCTTTCCACCTCCCAGGCAAATGGCAGCATGTTTATTACTGCCAAATTCCAATTGGGCATTCAGGCTTTCTACCATAAAGGGTAAGAGGGAATCCTGAAGATTCTTTTGGTCATAATAATTTAGGTTTTTTCCATCGGCAACAAAGCCAAGTGGACTAACTGATGTGAAATAAAAATTTGAATAAAACTCATCAGGCCCGCCAAATGACCGGATCATTTCATAAATAAAAACAGAAGAAAGCTCCTGCTTTTTAACAAAATGGTTCAGGATACTACATTCACTCTCAAGGCGAATGG
>JAOZKQ010000021.1 GCA_029935275.1 Bacteroidales bacterium
CATATAATTCCTACTTTATTGATGCAGAGAAAAAGACGATTATCGATACTTCAAAAGAGAAATTTGAAGAAGAATATATTCAAAAGGTTAAGGAGGTCGTTGACCCATCTGAAATATCATATATCGTTCTAAATCATACTGAACCTGATCATTCAGGAAATCTTAAAGCTTTACTTGATTTAGCGCCAAATGCCAGGGTTGTTGGAAGTGGAAATGCTATTAGGTATTTACAGGATATTATTGGATCTGACTTTTCTTATTTGCAGGTTAAAAATGGTGACGAACTTAGCTTAGGTGATAAAACACTTAAATTTATTTCTGCTCCTAATCTGCATTGGCCGGATACAATTTACACCTATTTGGTTGAGGATAAATTGCTTTTTACCTGTGATTCTTTTGGTTGCCATTATTGTAACCAGGATATGTTTGATGATAAGGTTGGTGATTTTAATATGGCATTTGATTATTATTTTGATGTAATATTGAAGCCTTACAGTAAATTTGTTCTAAAAGCAATTGAAAAAATACGTCCTCTGGACATAGAAATGATTTGTCCGGGTCATGGGCCAATTCTTCGGTCTCACTGGAAGAGCTATGTTGACCGGTCGGAAAAGTTTGCTAAAGAATATCTTAAAGTAACAAATACTGATGTCTCCACCGTATTGATTGCTTATGTAACAGCCTATGGATATACCTATGAAATGGCAAAGGCAATTGCAGAAGGGATTAAACAAGCCGGACCAATAAAAATAGTTATGATGGATCTGGAATTCACTTCCATGGGAGAAATGGAAGAGAAATTAACGAATAGTTCAGCACTTTTGGTTGGTTCTCCTACTATCAATCAGAATACTTTATTTCCTGTATATAAGTTTTTTGCTGTAGTTAATCCCATCAGGGATAAAGCTAAGCCAGCCGCTTCTTTTGGTTCTTTTGGCTGGAGTGGTGAAGCAGTTGGAATTGTTGAGCAGAACCTGAAGATGCTTAAATTTAAGCTATTTGAAACGAATGCATCCTACAAATTTTATCCTCAGAAAAGAAAAGCTGATGAGTTGATTGCTTTTGGTAAGTCTTTTGGAGAATTTGTTATAAGTCAGGACAAAAAATAGCTTGCTATTAGCCAGAGACTTCTTCTTTTATCTTACTTTGTATGCTTGTTTTTACAAGTCTTTTACTATTATTCTCTCAACTTACCTTTTTCGGTGGATTATTGGAGCTTTAGGCTTTGTTGTGCTTCTTGATAATAAGTGGCTCATATGCAATTGATTAAGACTTAGTGGATCATGAATTAAAATATATGCGATTATTTTTCTGACTTAAAAATCATAATTTAATTTAGATTCCACATTGAAATGCTTATTTTTAAGCTTCCATCTGACTAGAATGAAAAGTGTAATTTCTAGTGTAGGGCAACAAATACTATAAATTTTTGTATGTTATAACTAATCAGAATTTAAAGTGAACTTAAGATATGAGTGTCATCAAGCATCTTTTTGACAAGCCTAACAGCCTGACCCGATACTTTGGGTATTTTTAGGGAAGTATATTTATTATTAACAATAAGAGTAATTTAGTAAATAAATTAAAAAGAAGTTAAAACTTTGGGCATTTTAGGCACTTGAAACTTTAGGCAATAAGTAGTTTTTAATAAGATTTAAATAAAGCCCTATATTGATGAAAGGTATTCTGAAATATATACTGGCCGGACTTACATTTATTGGTGTTGTATTTGCTTTATGGTATTTTAGAAATATTGTTGCTTATATTCTAATAGCAGCTGTTGTTTCATTGATTGGCAGACCTATAGTTCATTTTTTGCTGAGAATAAAAATAGGATCATTTTGCCTGCCTAAATGGTTAGGGGCTGCCTTAACCTTACTGCTCATGTTCCTGATTTTGTTTGGATTCTTCAGGCTGTTTGTTCCACTCATAATAAATCAAACCCAGGAATTTTCAAATATTAATTTTAATAATATATCAAAAAGTTTGCAGGTTCCTTTTGAAAACCTGAATGAATTGTATGCCAGGTATGTGCCCGGGGATAAAGACCCTAAGAGTTTTGAGGAATTATTACAGGACAAGCTTCTGTCTTTTATGGACATCTCTTTAATTTCTGGTGCCATTGGTGGTACTGTTGATATCCTGAAGGAAATGTTTATCGCTTTTTTTTCTATTTCTTTTATTTCATTTTTTTTCCTGAAGAATGAATCTTTATTTTCTGAAGGGATTATGATGTTTGTTCCTCCAAGATATGAGGAGCGGTTTCTTTCTTTTTTTTATTCTGCAAAAAATTTATTGACACGGTATTTCGCCGGGATCCTTCTACAGGTTACGGGGATAACTATTTTGATTACTTTAGGTATGATGATTGTTGGCCTGGGGTTTCAGTTATCAGCTATTATTGGATTAGTTGCGGGAATTATGAATGTAATTCCATACCTTGGTCCACTCATTGGTGCATCCATAGGGCTGTTATTAGGAATGTCCAGTAACCTGGATCTTGATTTTTATCATAAACTTTTACCTTTGTTGGGCTATATGGCCCTGGTATTTATTATTGTTCAGATTATTGACAATGTTGTTTTTCAGCCATTAATCTATGGAACATCAGTAAAAGCACATCCTTTGGAGATTTTTCTGGTGATTCTTATGGCAGGTAGCCTGGCTGGAATAATTGGGATGATACTGGCCATTCCCGCATATACTGTATTAAGAACTTTTGCACATGAGTTTTTTTACAGGTTTAAGGTAGTTCAAAAAATTACAGAAAAGATTGATTAATATGAAGAATTTATTCCAGTTCGCAATAATAGTAGCAGGTGTTTGGACTTTTTGTCAGGATATTAATGCTCAGGTGGATGCGACGTATAGTATTGATACCAGTTATGTAAATTCTTATAAAGTCCGGTTTGTTAGTGCATATGAGCTAGCTGATACTTTAAACTATAGCTTTCAATGGCAGTTTGGTGATGGTGAAAGTTCTCATTTACCTGTCGTTGAGCACATGTACAATGAAGCTGGTACTTATTTTACCTCCTTAACGGTTTCTGGTTCTGGTTTCTCGGATAATAGTTTTAAAAAAGTGAAAATAAATAATATTGTTCAGGCACCTAATGTCTTTACTCCTAATGGAGATGGTATTAATGACTTTTGGGTAGTCCGGACCAATGGTAAATCAAAATATGCTGTTTCTGTATTTACCCCCTCAGGTTCAAAAGTTTTTGAAATGTCATCATATACCATTAGCTGGGATGGGAAAAATCCTGGTGGTTCTGACCTGGGTTCCGGTGTATATTATTATGTAATTACTTTGAATGATAAATATGTAGAAACAGGTTTTTTTCATTTAATACGCTAGTAAATAAATATAGGTCCCCTATAGGTTCTTCTGGCAGTATGAGGGCTATTGCTATATCATAGTTTTTTAAATTGGATTTTATAAATAGGGCTTGGTGTTAATTAATTTATTATTATATTTATTGCAGAATAATAAGCCCTGAGTTTGGATTGTCGTGTTTAACTTTTTGTATTAGTGGTGCTTGTATTTATTGCCCGGGGTTTCTGCAATAACTTGCTGGAAGTTATTTTGCTTAAAAACCATGGGCAGTAGTATTAAGAAGAACTGTAGAAAAGAGAAAATATATATAATTTCGAATCAAGTTAGCAATTAAATTTATGAATAATAGTTTTGTTGTTCAATTCTGGAAAAGGATTCTCCTGGGAGCCCTGTTGTTTATGCTATTGATGGCCATACCTGTGGCTATTTTTGTATCTGTTTCTGAAAATACCAGAGATGAAGAAAAGGCCGTTGTAAAAAAGGACTATGCCGGAGATATAAAAAAAGGTCAAAGAATTTTCTTTGGTCAGGCTGACCTGGGGGAAAATGCGCCTGTATGCTCAAGCTGTCATAACACAGTGGAGATTGATTCACTTAATTGGTATCCTTCCTCTTATGAGATTGGATCGAAATTTGAGAACAAGGGCTTAACTGAATTTAAAAAAGCTGTATTGAGTCCCTCAACTCCTACCATGAAGAAGGTACATGCTACACTTACATTAACTGATCAGGATGTAACTGATGTTAAAACTTATCTCGACCAGGTCGCAGTTGACGGGCTTACTCCTAAAAAACCTGTTATTAAAAATACCTTACTTCTTATACTCCTGACAATAATTATTATTATTGCCATGGTTGACCTGTTTTTTACATGGAAGGTTAAATTTAAGGTAATTCACCTTGTGGTTATATTATTGGCCATTGCCGGTCAGGTAAAGATAGTATCGCATGCTGCAATTGCTCTGGGAAGGTCACAGGATTATTCACCTGATCAACCAATTAAATTTTCTCATAAAGTACATGCAGACCAAAATAAAATAGACTGCCTTTATTGCCATACTACAGCAGAATATGGGAAAAATGCAGGTATTCCCTCTGTGAATTTATGCATGAATTGTCATATTTTGGTTGCTGAAGGCAAAATATCAGGTAAATATGAGATTGATAAGGTTAAGGCTGCTTATATCAACAAGAAACCAATAGAGTGGATTCGTGTTCATAATTTGCCGGATCATGTTTATTTTAATCATTCGCAGCATGTGGGAGCCGGGAAACTTGACTGTACTGAGTGTCATGGTGAGGTAGAGGAAATGCATATTATTAAGCAGGTTGAAGATCTTTCTATGGGTTGGTGTATAGACTGTCATAGAACAAGAGAAGTGAATTTCAATGAAAATAGGTATTATGGTGATTATAAACAATTACATAAGGATATGAAATCAGGTAAAATTAAAAAGGTGACAGTGGAAGATATTGGAGGTACGGATTGTGCGAAATGCCATTATTAATTTCTAAAGATTTTAGGAGAATTTAAAATTATAACAGAACCAATGAAGAAATACTGGAAAAGCCCTGAAGAACTAAGTTATGGCGTGAACACAAGCCAGGAAGATAAATTTGAATTGGATCACAAGAATGCAGTAATTGATCTTTTCGAAAAGGATATTCCTGAGAAAGCAACTTCAAGGCGAAGTTTTCTGAAATTAATGGGATTTAGCATTAGTGCTGCCACAGTAGTTGCAAGTTGTAAAAGACCTGTCCAGAAAGCTATTCCCTACCTTATTAAGCCTGAGGAGATTACCCCGGGGAATGCCTCTTATTATGCTTCCACTTATTATGATGGGACTGAATATGGGAGTATTCTTGTGAAAACCAGGGACGGACGACCAATAAAAATTGAAGGCAATGAATTATCCCGGATTTCTGCAGGTAAGATTTCAGCCAGAATCCAGGCATCTGTTTTAAGCTTGTATGATGATGTCAGGTATAAGACCCCCATGATTTCAGGTGTTGATTCTGATTGGGGGAAAACTGACGTGGAAATAATCAATAAGTTGTCTGCTATCAATAAAGAGGGTGGGAAGATTGTACTCCTGTCTGATACAGTTATCAGTCCTGGTACTATTAAGGTAATTGATTTATTTAAAGAAAAATATCCCTCTCTTGAATGGATCCAATACGACCCTGTTTCATATTCAGGGATGTTAGTGGCAAATAATAAATCTTTTGGCAAACAGGTAATTCCTGATTATCATTTTGATAAGGCTGATTTGATTGTCAGTTTTAGTGCTGATTTTCTGGGTACCTGGATTGCACCTGTTCCTTTTACCCGGGACTATTCAAAAAACAGAAAACTGGATAATGGGAAAAAGAAAATGTCAAAACATATCCAGTTTGAATCAGGATTATCGCTTACAGGTTCCAGCTCAGATAAGCGTATCCCGGTAAAACCTTCAGAGGGAAAAGTAATACTTGGTAATATTTATAATTTACTTGCAGAAAAGGCTGGAGCAGCTAAAGTAAATGTTCCTAAATCCAGGATAGATATAAATGAATTGGTGAAAGATCTGGAAATGCATAAGGGGAACTCCCTTGTTGTTTCAGGGGCAAATGATGCTAATACGCAATTACTGGTAAATAAGATAAACTACCTTCTTGGTAATTATGGCAAAACCATTGACTTGGATAAACCTCTTTACCTGAAAAAGGGTTTGGATGCTGATATGGATAAACTTGTTTCAGACATGGAGCAGGGGAAGGTGAGTGCAATCTTATTTTACAATGCGAATCCTTTATATAATTTCAGAAAAAAAGAAAAGTTTGAAAAAAGCCTTGATAAAGTTTCTTTAAAGGTTTCTTTAAGCACTTCCCCGGATGAAACTTCATTAATTGCAGATTATATATGTCCTGATAACCATTACCTTGAGTCTTGGAATGATGCAGAGCCCCGGAAAGGCAGCTTCAGTCTTGCCCAACCTACCATTAGTCCTATTTTTGATACTCGTCAGGCTCAGGATAGCCTGCTCAAATGGGCGGGGGCTGGTATGGATTATCATAGTTTTCTGGAGCAAACCTGGAAAGAATATATTTTTAGTCTTCAGGAGAAAATAGCTAATCCGAAAGAATTTTGGATTCATAGTCTCCAGGATGGAGTTTTTGATGTTTCTTCATCAAATGAAACTGCTATCCCACCTGAAAGTATAGAAATATATGGTCCGGTAGATATAAAACCCGCTGGTGAAGGCCTTGACCTGGTCTTATATGAAACAGTTGCCCTGGGTGATGGTAGAAATGCTAATAATCCCTGGCTTCAGGAATTACCTGATCCGGTTTCAAAAGCTTGTTGGGATAATTATTTGAATATTTCACCTTCATTTGCTGAAAAAAACGGATTACAAAATGAAGATGTAGTTGAAATAGCTGGCCTTAAAGTGCCGGTATTTGTGCAACCCGGCCAGGCTGAGGGTACGGTTTCTCTTGCACTGGGTTATGGCAGGGATAATACTGGTAAGGTAGCCAACAATGTTGGTGTAAATGCCTGGCCATTGGTTACTCTGGTGGATGGGGCTCAGCAATTAAGTATTGAAGGTGTAAGTGTTAAAAAGACCGGGAAAAAGCATAGCCTCGCACTAACACAAACACATCATTCAATGGAGGGCAGGCCTATAGTAAGGGAAACCAGCCTGGAGGCATATATTAAAGACCCATCTTCAGGGAATGAATCACATGAAGAGGCAGAAAGAAATAAAGTAACCTTATACAATGAGGTTAAATTTGATGGTCATCATTGGGGAATGGCAATTGATTTGAATGCCTGTACTTCATGCGGTGCTTGTATCATTGCCTGCCAGGCTGAAAACAATATTCCGGTAATTGGTAAAGAGGAGGTGAAGAATAGGAGAATAATGCACTGGATAAGAATTGACAGGTATTATTCAGATGAACCAGATCAGCCGATGGTACTAAATCAACCGGTAATGTGCCAGCATTGTGACAATGCTCCTTGTGAAAATGTTTGTCCGGTTTCGGCAACTATGCACTCCAATGAGGGATTGAATCAGATAGCCTATAACCGGTGTATCGGAACAAAATATTGCATCAACAACTGCCCCTACAGGGTAAGGCGCTTCAATTGGTATAAATATGTTGATAATGATAAATTCGATTACAATCAAAACTCGGATCTTGGCAGATTGGTTTTAAATCCGGATGTGGTTGTTCGGGAGAGGGGAGTTGTAGAAAAATGTACTTTCTGTACCCAGAGGATACAGGAAAAGAAATTAGATGCAAAATTGGAGAACAGGGCATTAAGAGATGGGGAGATTCAACCTGCATGTGTTCAGACCTGTCCATCAGAGGCTTTGGTATTTGGGGATTTGAATGATCCTGAAAGCAAAGTTTCCAGGATGTTTGGAAGTGAAAGAAATTATCATTTGTTAGAAGAACTGCATACACTCCCTTCAGTTGGGTATCTTACAAAAGTAAGGAATGTAAAAGCAGAGGAGATAAATGATGCCGGGCATGACAAGCATGCTTAAAATGTGTAAGTTAAAAGAAAAAGAATCATTCGTAAATAAACTTTCATATGTATAAAACAGAAGTTAGAGGTTTACTTGTTGAAGGAGGGAAAACCCTGGGTGATGTTACCAGAGATGTGATGGCCCCTTTGGAAACCCGGTCCCCAAACTGGTGGAGGGTTGTTTTTGGATTCGCCTCTTTAATGAGCATTTGGGGTATTTACTCAATTTATATTACGATTACCCAGGGAATTGGAACCTGGGGAGTAAATAATACTATAGGATGGGGCTGGGCCATTATTAATTTTGTCTGGTGGATCGGGATCGGGCATGCTGGTACTGCTTTTTCCATCTTTTTACTTGTATTAAGGCAGAAATGGAGGACTTCAATTAACCGGGCAGCTGAAGCTATGACAGTAGTTGCCGTGCTTTGTGCCTCTATTTTCCCAGCATTGCATATGGGTAGGATATGGAATTTTTATTTTATTGTACCTTATCCAAATACGCGGGGTCCGCTTTGGGTGAATTTTAATTCTCCACTTTTCTGGGATTTCCTTGCAATTTCAGCTTATCTGTTGATTTCAGCTTCTTTTTGGTATCTGGGAATGATTCCGGATTTTGCCTCAATACGGGATAAAACCACATCAAAAGTTAAAAAGGCAGTTTATGGTTTTTTTAGCATGGGTTGGTTGGGTTCTTCCAAAGAATGGATTCGCTTTGAAGCCCTGGCTTTTGTATTAGGAGGTATTGCGGCTGTTTTAGTAGTCTCTGTGCATTCTATTGTTTCAACTGACTTTGCCGTTGGCGTAGAGCCCGGTTGGCATACTACTATTTTTCCACCTTATTTTGTTGTGGGAGCTATTTTTTCTGGTTTTGCTATGGTTATGACATTAATGATCATTATCAGAAAGTTTTATCGTTTTGAAAATTATGTAACAGATTCTCATCTTAATGCAATAGCACGAATTCTTGTTTTTGTTTCATTAATTATGGGTACAGCTTATCTTACGGAAATATTCCTGTCCTGGTATTCAGGTAATAGATATGAAATGTTCACTTTCTTTCATAACCGGATTACCGGGGAATTCACTCCTCAGTTCTGGGCAATGTTTATTTCAAATGCATTGATTCCCCAGTTGCTTTGGTCTAAGAAGTTGAGGAGCAATATTACAGTTTTGTTCATTATATCTATTATTATAAATATAGGAATGTGGTTTGAAAGATTTAACATTGTAGTTACTTCCCTTACAAAAGACTTTCTTCCGGCTAATTGGGCTCCTTATCACCCTTCCCTGATTGAGGTAGGGATTTATGTAGGAACACTGGGCTTTTTTACTCTGGGGGTACTACTGTTTTTTAGATATATTCCTATGATTGCTATTAGTGAAATTAAAGGTGTGATGAAATTTAATAAAACAAAGGCTGATTAAAAATTAATCCCTATGGAAAAGCAAGCATATATTGTTGGTGTTTATGATGATGAGGAACCTCTCATTGAAGCAGCCCGGAAGTTTAAGGATGAGGGGATAAAAATACAGGAAGTCTATACGCCTTATCCTATTCATGAAATTTTTGAGATCCAGAATGTTAAATCAAGATTGAGTATTGCTGCTTATATATATGGGTGGATTGGGGGCCTAAGTATATTGGCATTTATGCAATATGCTGCTGTTTTGAGCTGGCCCTTGAATTATGGTGGTAAGCCGGAGAATTCCTTTCCCTCATTTATTTTGGTTACCCTTGTTTTCACTATTTTGTTTGTTACAATAATGAGCCTTACAACTTTTATTGGAAGGGCACAGATTTTTCCTGGAAAAACAATTGATATAATTGACCCACGTTCTACCGATGATAAATTTATTTTTGTTTTTCCAAAAGAAGGTACAGACAGGCAAAAGGTTGAGTCACTGTTAAAAAGCACAGGAGCCGTGGAGGTCTATGACAGGTAGGTTTTTTATGATAGATAAAATTAGGATCAACTTTAAAATTAAATAAATAAGATATGAACTTCCGTTTGACTTTTTTCATATTGTTAGCTTTAGTAATGCTCTCTGTTTCATGTGACAGGGATAGAAATAATCCGGGTTGGGACTTTTTCCCCGATATGTATTATTCAAAAGCTTATGAAACAAACACACTAAACCCTGCCCTTAAAGGAGGAATTACCGATTTGAACCCGGTTGAGGGAACCATACCCAGAGGTATGATACCATATCAGTATCCTAACACAAAGGAAGGTATGGAAGAGGCGGGTAAAGAACTGGCAAATCCACTTAAGGAAACGGAACAAAATTTGGAAAGGGGAAAAGAAGTGTACAATATTTTTTGCCTTCATTGCCATGGTGAAAAAGGAGATGGAAAAGGTTCTTTGCATACCAGTGGAAAATACATATATCCACCTGCAACATTAATTAATAAAAAAATGCTGGAAAAACCGGATGGAGAAATTTATCATTCTGTTACAGTGGGTTATGGACTGATGGGGGCGCATGGATCGCAAATTCGTCCCGATGACCGATGGAAACTTATTATGTATATACGAAATGGACTTCAAGAATAAGGATTTTGTCCCTTAGATAATATTTTGACAACATTTGATAATTAAGAAATTGATATAATTTAAAGCTTTTTAATGATGGAAGAAAAATTTTCCTTTCCTTCAAAACTCAGAATAAGTGCATTTGCCCTGGTTGCAATTGGCGTTATTGCTTTTATTTGGGGATTCATTTCCAACCCGGATAAGTCATGGGCAAATCTGTTATTGAATAATTTTTATTTTGTATCTATAGCGGTTGGAGCCTCCTTTTTCTTGTCATTGCAGTATATTGCACAAGCTGGATGGTCATCTGGTTTCAAAAGGGTTTCTGAAGCAGTGGTTGCTTATTTGCCTATTGGTGGTATTTTGTTTTTAGTACTCATTTTTGGCCTGGGCCATATTTATCATTGGGCCCATGCAGGCGCAGCTGACCATGATGAGCTGCTTGCACATAAGTCTGCTTTTCTAAATGTTCCCTTCTTTTCAATAAGAATGCTACTTTATTTTACACTTTGGATTTTTATGGCCAGATATCTTCGTAAACTTTCTCTGAAGGAGGACGTGGAGGGTGGTTTGACCTGGTTTGAGAAATCGGAGTTTTATTCAAAAGTTAATATTTTTATTCTTGCGGTCACTTTTACTTTTGCTTCTATAGATTGGCTAATGTCTATCCATCCTCACTGGTATAGTACTATTTTTTCTTTTAAAACATTTGGATCAGCCTTCTATCATGGTTCTACGGCTGTGATTTTAATTATTTTATTGTTACACAAAGCAGGGTATTTTAGTTTTTTAAATAAAAGTCATTTGCACGATTTTTCAAGGTATATTTTTATGCTGTCAATAATCTATGGTTATCTCTGGTTTATGCAGTTTACGATTATATGGTATGGAAATATTCCGGAAGAAACCGTCTATTATGCTTTACGATGGGACCCTCAGTGGAAAACACTCTTTTTTGTTGATATTATTCTAAATTTTGCTATTCCGTTTTTGGTGCTGATGCCACGGGCTACGAGTAGGAATAAAACGGTAGTTTTAATAGTTGCTGTTATTGTTTTGATAGGTCTTTGGGTTGAGCTTTATATCCAGATCTTTCCTGCAATAAGCGAAGTAAATAGCTTTGGGCTAATGGAAGTTGGAGCCTTTGCCGGTTTCCTTGGCTTGTTTATCCTGATGGTTGCTACTACTCTAAGTAAAGCTTCCCTTATACCCAAAAATCATCCCTACCTTGATGAATGTCTGAATCACCATTTTTAATAACAAGCTTGATTTTTAAATAGGAACTTATTTGAGCTGTTAGCGTAGCATCTCTTAATTATCATTACATATTTCTTGTCTTTTTCCTTTATATTGGGTTAAATTTATTAACTCTAATCACAGCTATTTCTTACCTTTGCAACAGATAAATTGTAGTTTTGACAAGTAATGAAAAAGTGAATCTGGTAAATTGCAAATTTTCAATAATCTGAATACAAAAATACCTGAAAAGCTTGACTGCAACCGGAAGCAACTTTTACAAAAATTGTAACATTATAAAATGAAGGTGTAAGAATGATAAACTGTAAAAGTATTCTTCAAGTAGCATATAAAAGTAAAAATGATTAGCATGAAAAACCAATCTCAAATAAAATGTCCTAACTGTGGCACATCTATAGATGTGCAGAATATATTGGCTCATCAGTTGGAGGAAGAAATAAAGCAAAAATTTCAATCTCAATTAGCAGATGAAAAGAAAAAGTATGAAACAGAGTTTGAAAGTTTGAATATTGCCAAAGAAGAATTTGAGCAAAAGAAAAAACAAGAAAATGAATTGTTTCAGGAACGGCTTGAAAAACAATTAAAGGAAGAAAAGAAAGCCATTGAAGAAAAACTTAAAGCAAAGCTGAAAGAAGAACAATTGGAGCAGTTTGAAGCTTTACAAACTGAGCTAAATGATAAATCAGAGCAGATAAAAGAACTCAACCGAACCAAAGCCGAAATAGAAAAATTGAAACGTGAAAAAGGTGAGTTGAAAGAAGCAATAGAAGCAGAGGCTCAGAAAAAACTAAATACAGCACTTCTTGCTGAGCGTGAGAAAATAAAGAAAACAGAAGAAGACCGGAATGAATTGCGTTTTAAAGAGCTTCAAAAACAGTTGGAAGACCAGAAAAGACTAACCGAAGAAATGAAGCGTAAGCAGGAGCAGGGTTCTATGCAAATGCAGGGCGAGGTACAGGAGCTGGCAATAGAAGAATGGTTGGCTACGAAGTTTCCATTAGACACGATAGAGGAAATTAAAAAGGGAGCCAGAGGTGGGGACTGTCTTCAATTTGTAAATACACGTACTCATCAAAATTGTGGTACCATTTATTACGAAAGCAAAAGAACAAAAGATTTTCAGCCCAGCTGGATAGAAAAATTTAAAGCTGATATTAGGGATAAAGGAGCTAATATTGGTGTGTTGGTTACAGAAGTTATGCCTTCCGACATGGATAGAATGGGTTTGAAGGATGGTATTTGGATTTGTAATTATGATGAATTTAAAGGTCTTTGTGGGGTGTTAAGAGAATCAATTGTTCAGCTAAGTATAGCAATTAGTTCTCAAGAAAACAAAGGGGATAAAATGGACATGATTTATAATTATTTAACCAGCAATACTTTCAGAATGCAGATAGAAGCCATCGTAGAAGGCTTTACCCAAATGAAGTCTGATTTAGAAAGTGAAAAACGTTCCATGCAAAGAATATGGAAACAACGTGATAAACAAATTGAAAAGGTAGTTACCAATACAATTGATATGTATGGATCAATTAAAGGTATTGCAGGGAATGCTGTTCAGTCAGTAAAAGCTTTAGAATTACTGGGAGACGATAATGAGGATCCTCAGCTTGAATTAGAATAGATATGCCTGAAACTATAAACAAGAGTAATTCTGAATTTAGCGAAGCCTGTCCGGATAATTCTGGTAGCTTATCTCATGAGCTTGTGGAGAAATTGTTTTTTGTAATTTATGTGGGGTTTTCTTATAAAAATAAGTGTGGTACGCAACATTGCTAAACCCCTTACCTGATATTTAGGATAAATTGTTTTAATAAATGAAATAAAATGGAAGATATGCTTTTTTATGATAGAATGCAATTTGCATTTACTATCACTTTTCACTATTTATTTCCACAATTAACAATGGGCTTATCATTGTTGATAGTCTTTTTTAAAGGGAAGTATTTACGAACACAGATTGAGAAATATAATACTGCTGCAAAATTTTTAATGAAAATATTTGCAATCAATTTTACCATGGGAGTGGTAACCGGAATTCCTATGGAGTTTCAATTTGGTACCAATTGGGCTAAGTTTTCGGACTTAACAGGAGATATTATTGGCCAAACATTAGCACTGGAAGGATTGTTTTCTTTCTTTTTAGAGTCCTCATTTTTAGTACTATTTATTTTTGGAGAAAAATTAATGGGACAAAAATTACATTTCCTTACCGGATTTTTAGTGTTTTTAGGCTCATGGGCCAGTGGGTATTTTATTTTAGCTACGAATGCCTGGATGCAGCATCCGGTTGGTTATGAAATATTAGAAAACGGTAAATATGTGTTGACTCATTTCTCAGCTTTGTTTAGTAATCCATGGTTGTTGCCTGCCTTTTTACATAATCAACTTGCTTCTGTAGTAACCTCTGCTTTTGTAATAGCTGGGATCGGGGCCTATTATATTTTAAGAGAACAAAATGTGGAATATGGCAAATTGTTTCTTCAAACAGGTATTGTGTTTGGCTTGATTTCTTCACTTTTACTTGCTTTTCCAACAGGCGATTGGGCAGCCAAAAATGTAGTAAAATATCAGCCTGCTGCCTTTGCAGCAATGGAAGGGATCTTTGAAACAGAAGATGGTGGTTCTGAAATTATATTGATCGGGCAACCTAATATGGTAGAAAAAAAAATAGATAATAAAATTGCCGTCCCTAATATATTAAGTTTTTTAACCTATCAGGATTGGAATGAACAAATAAAAGGTATGAATGATTTTAAGGAAGAAGAAATTCCATCCAACGTACCGGCCTTGTATTATTCATATCATATGATGGTCGGTTTAGGGACCATTTTTATAGGAATTATGTTTTTTGCTGCATTTTTGTTGTGGCGAAAAAAGATGTATAATTCGAAGTATTTTTTATGGGTAATTATGTTTGCAACTCCATTCCCTTACATCGCTACCACTGCAGGCTGGTACACGGCAGAATTAGGGAGACAGCCCTGGTTAGTGTATGGTTTATTAAAAACTTCAGGGGGCATATCACCAACAGTTTCTTCCGGTAATACTCTGTTTACACTTTTAGGTTTTGTCGGCTTGTACATTTTGTTGGGTTTGTTGTTTTTATTATTGGTAGGAAAAACTGTTAATCTTGGTCCGGAATCACAAAAAAATTAAGCAATGGAAATATTTTGGTATATTATAATCAGTATCGTATTGGTAATCTTTTTTATTTTAGATGGATATGACTTTGGTG
>JAOZKQ010000185.1 GCA_029935275.1 Bacteroidales bacterium
AATTGTAAAAAAGGAATACAAGATTAAAGAAAACTACCAGGCTCTTTTAGGTTCTATTAATACTCCTAATGTAGTGCATCAAATAGGAGATTCTATATTGTCATACCCAAAAATCGCAATTGGTGCCGGTTTTTTCTTTGGCAGGATGATAAAAGGCCTGTTTAGAAAAGTAAGAGAACGTAAAAAACTTGACTAGTGCTGAGTAAAGTATAAGGTTCCTGATGATTATTTGATAAGAAGCAAATAATTTTATGGTATCAGTTTATGCTTGTAACTAAAGGCCTGACAACAGTTCCATCTGCTTTGTTAATCATAGCTATTTATCCATAAATTAATAATTTTTAATTCCCCCTGTATATGGAAGTATTATATCAGGAAGCCTGGGACATACTTTCAAATCGCCAGTCAGGCTCTGTAGTTCTTTTAAACGATCTCACGAAGGCTTTTTCATTTTATTCGAAAAGAAGCAATGAAGGCAAACAAAAAGAATTACGAGAATTATTGAATTTCCTTGAGACAGGCTTTGTAAACTTTCCGGTTATTTTACATTTCATAAAAGAATTCAAAGTCTTCATTGTTGAAAAGAAAGAACAAAACATCCAGGACTTCCTTGATATTTATTCCAAACAATGGGATGAAATCCCTTCAAAACTAGCAAAAAATGCCTCTTCTGTTATTGACTTCACCAACAAAACAGTTTTAGTTCAAAGTCATAGTGGCACCATTTTATCGTTTTTTAAACTCCAGCGACAACATTTTAATAACATAAAAATTTTCCAACTGGAATCCAGACCGGTAATGGAAGGAAGGGAACAAGCCAGTCTGCTGGTTAAATCAGGCTTCAGGGTAACTTTTATTACAGATAGTGCAGCCGCCCGGTTTTTCCCTGAAATTGACCTGGTTATCTCCGGGGCTGACAGAGTATGTCAAAATTACTTTGTAAACAAAACAGGAACATACTCCCTGGCACTTTTAGCACAAGCATTTAATAAACCTTTTTATTTATTATCTGACAGTCGTAAATTTTACAAAGATGACTCATGCATAAACATGAAAGAAAAGGCTAAAGACCCTAAAGAAATATGGAAAAATCCTCCGGAAAGAATTCATATAAAGAATTACTATTTTGAGCCCATCCCCACCAGCCTGGTTACAGCAATTATAACCGAAAAAGGTTTACATAAGACATAAACATTTTTATATTTTATTTCTTGGCACAGTTATTGATGCAAGAGTCAAGGTTACATCGGACTGAGTATTTGTAATAAAAACAATATATTTTTGTAAAGAAAAGATTTATGGTAATTCAGATGTTCAGCTTCACAATTGAACACCATGGTTCCTGATTTTCCAAATCTTGATTTATATTTATATTTTTTATTGTACGCTTTTTGTCCACCGTGTAATATTATTTAGTATCATTATTAATTATATGTTTGCATTTTATTAACTAAATTATTTCTATTTATGAGAAATACACAAATGGTAAATTAATTTGGTTTCAAGCCTTGATTACATTATATATATTTTTGCTTTTATTTAGATTTATTCTAAATTTGTCAGCTGGAAAATATTTTGATTAAAATCAATGGAACTTTCAAACACATAAAAACACACAAACAAGTCACTTACATTAAATTTTAAACTTATGAAAAGTAAATTAAAAAGAAACTTTAGTTTTTTAATTATTGCTGCAATTCCTCTGGTATTTTTCTCATGTTATCCGGGTGGAGTTGAGTATTACAGCGATACAGACATTATTTATACTAATTATGATGAAGATTATAATTTCTATAATCCGGATACCAAAAATTATTTTATGCCGGATACGGTTCATTATGCTTCTACTGACCCAGATGAGGTAAACCGTCAATTTGAAAATGATATTTTAAATGAAATTGAAAAAAACCTGGCTAAGCATGGATATACCAGACTTGATGATACAACAAATGCAGATGTTTTCATAACAGCTACAGTAACATCCTCAACATACTCAGGAGTAGGTTATTACCCCGGCGGTGGCTGGTGGTGGGGCGGTTATCCCGGCTGGGGCTGGGGTGGATATTATCCCGGTTATCCATATTATGGATGGGGATATGCTTATAGCTATACTACCGGAAGCGTGTTTATAGAAATGGTAAACCCTGATGAAATTGATCATGATGAAGAGGAGATCCCAATTGTGTGGCTTGCTGCTATTAATGGATTATTAAGTGATAATTCCGCGAATACTGCAGCCAGAATTGTTAGCACAATTGAACAGGCATTTAACCAACCACCATTTGCTTTAAAAAAGTAATCATAATCTCATATCTATTTCAATAATACAATCATGAAAAAAATTAAATATATAATAGTAGCTGCATTAATTGCATTCTCCTTTAACAATAAAGTTTCCAGTCAGGAGACTTCTTATATTAACATGACTTATGACATGTCTATGCCCTTTGGGAACACAGCAGATTATATCAGTAAAACAAGTTTCAGAGGCTATACATTTGAACTTGGATGGTATGCTGCCGAAGCCCTGACTATTGGCCTGAGGTTCTCCTGGCATACCTTTTCTGAAGATATGCCTTATGATACCTATTATGATGGTACAATATCATTAACAGGAAAACAATACCGCTATATTAATTCCATGCCCTTAACTACAGGTATTAAATGGATCATGAACAAAAACGGCCATTTCAGACCATTTCTGGGAGCAGGATTAGGTGCATATATGCAAAACATACGTACCGATATGGGTGTTTATACTGCTGAAATTAAACAATGGCATTTTGGCTTTTACCCGGAAGCAGGATTTCTTTATGAATTCTCTTATGGTACTGGATTACTTCTTAATGCCCGCTATGATAACACTTTAGAAGCAGGAGGAAACAATGGGCATTCCTATCTGACTGTTAGTGTAGGATTCCATTTTGGTCTTTAATTTAACATTTAAAACACACAAGCAATGAAAAACCGCTTAAGTTTTGCCGTAATATTGTTCATCTTGTTTGCCATGCTAATCCCAAACAAACTAATTGCTCAAAGAGTTGAGGTATCCCCTTATACAGGCTTTATGCTTGGTGGCAGGGTAAACTATTACCAGGGCTATCTAAAGATTGACGATGGCCAGAACTGGGGTCTTATTCTTGATGTTAATGTTTCAAGTGAACAGCAAGTAGAACTGGGTTATAGTAGATTATCCACCAGCCTTACCCAACATTCCTATGCGGATGTAGAGAAGCTAATTAAAGAACTTATCATCGATTATATTCAGATTGGTTCATTAAGGGAATTTGTGGTAAATAGTGATGCTTTTATTCCTTTTGCCGTTGGCTCCCTTGGAATTACTGTATTTACACCACGGGATGGAGGATATACTTCATCCACCAATTTCTCAATAACACTTGGTGGTGGTGTCAAAATCTTCCCAACGGAACATTTTGGCATAAGGCTTCAGGCCAGACTACTAGTACCTATGAATTATGGAGGCCTGGGAATTGGCTGTGGTACAGGCGGATGTGGCGGTGGCGTTTACGCTTCCTCTGCTTTTGCCCAGGGAGATTTTACAGCAGGAATAATCATAAAACTTTAATTTAATTAATAACTTTTTAACTATGAAAAAAATTCTTTCAATAGCCATTGTGGCTTTTATAGGACTTCAGGCTTTTGGACAATCTTCCTCAAATTCTGAAGAAGAAATGATAAAATCCTATTTTAAGCTTTCAAAAAAATCACTTTTTGAAGCCAACATGAACCTTACAGATGAACAGTCAATAGTTTTCTGGCCTATTTATAACAAGTTTGAGAACGAATCTGGCAAATTGCAAGATGACAGGATTGCTTTCTTAAAGGAATATGCTGACAATTTTGAAACTATGACAGATGAACAGGCAGACAGCTTTGTTCAAAAGGTATTTAAGTATAGAAAAAAAATGCAGGCCTTAGAAATGAAATACTATAAGCAGATGAAAAAAGCTACCACAGCAAAGGTTGCAACCAGATTCATGTTAATAGATCAGTATGTTCAATCAGCAATAAGGTATCAAATTATGGAAACTCTTCCTTATGTGGGAGATGACCTTGGTAATTAAACCATATATTGCAGGTTTTTAAATCATTTATGCCATTCGCCAAAAGCGGATGGCTTTTTTATTTTTTATTTTTTTTAAATTTTATTTCCAGGTATGGATTTTTCAAATTAACTTTAGGAACCTGTTTTTAATTATAAAACAAATATTTAATTGAAGTTTATTCTCATGAGATACTTTGTTTTCTTTTTTTCTTCACTTATCACTATAAACCTGAGCTCTCAGGTTACATTCTTTCCTGATATTAAAAACCAGAGTGAAAATAATATCTTTATTACGAAAGTTGAATTGACTGATCAATTTACCATTATCGATTTCCATTTTAAAATTTTTGGTGAAGCATGGATATGTGCTGATAATTCATTTCATATCAAACCAACAGGTACAGAAAACAAACTTCATATGGTGGTGGCAAAGAATATCAAAATGTGTCCTAAAATGCAAAAGGTAGGTACATACAGCGATTATCTTGATTTCCAATTATGGTTTCCTCTCCTACAGAAGAATGAATACAAAATTGATATTATTGAAAAAGCCCGTAGTGGCTTGAACTTCTATGGTGTAAAAATTAATAACGGACAGGAAAGACCCATGCCTGACTCAGCCAGATTTAAATCAAGCAACTCTTTTGAGAATTATTTTACAAACAATTCAGGTTCATTGGATCCGGTTGAAGGCATTTGGCAAGTACATATAAGCCAATCTGTTTATGTGGACAGGGCACTGAAACAAAAAGATTATGCGGATACACTT
>JAOZKQ010000672.1 GCA_029935275.1 Bacteroidales bacterium
TTAAATTCAGGTACTTTTCTCCAGGGATTAGCCACTTCATAAGCATAAGCAATTTCCAGCAAAACAGGCTCACTCCATGCTCTTCCAAAAAATGAAATACCCACCGGCATATCATCCACATAGCCCATAGGAACCGTAATATTCGGATAACCGGCAATAGCAGCAGGGGAAGAACTCCCTAGATGAAAAGCATCACCGTTAATATGATCTGTTTTCCAGGCCGGTCCTCCGGTCGGGGCCATAATAGCATCAAGCTTAAACTCATCCATTACCCGGTCTATTCCTTCTTCCCTCATTCCTTTTAGCATTTTTTTCAATGCATTTTTATATTCATTCGAATTCAGGTCTCCCTTTTCCCTTGCCATCAGCAGGTATTTTTGATTGAAATAGCGCAATTCTATAGAATCTTTCTCATTAAAAGCTATCAGCTCATCCAGGTTCTTAATTGGGGCATCTTCTCCAAGTGAAGCAAAATATTTATTCAGACCATCTTTATATTCAAATAACATCACCTCAAAAGAAAAATCTCCTGCACTTTTATTACCGATCTGATCAATTTCAATAATCTCCACACCCTGGCTTTTCAGATATTCCACCGCCCGGCTCATAAGTGTATCCACTTTATAATGCCTGCCCAGGGGTCTGGTGTACAGTCCTATCCTCTTTCCTTTAAGACCATCTTTTTTTAGAAAAGATGTATAATCTGTATAAGACTTACCCTCACTCGCAAACGTTTTGCTGTCCGTCGGATCCTGTCCGGTCATTACTCCAAGACAGATGGCAGCATCCCTTACTGTCCGTGCCATTGGCCCCGGTGTATCCTGGGTAAATGAAATCGGGATAATCCCGGACCTGCTAATCAGCCCTACCGTAGGCTTTATCCCAACAATTCCATTACTGCTTGATGGACACACAATAGAACCATTAGTTTCTGTTCCTATCCCTAACATACAGAGATTAGCAGAAACCGCAATTCCAGGACCCGAACTTGAACCACATGGATTCCTGCTTATATCATAGGGGTTTTTACTCTGGCCCCCAACTCCACTCCAACCACTGCTTGATAACTCCCCCCGAAAATTAGCCCATTCACTTAAATTGGCTTTTCCCAAAATAATTGCCCCGGCCTGCCTTAATTGAGCCGCAACCCAACTGTCTTTCAGAGGATAGGAACCTTCCATGGCACGGGAACCGGCAGTAGTTGCCATTTGATCATGCGTATCAATATTATCCTTAAGAACTACAGGTATCCCATGCATTGGCCCCCTGATCTTTCCCTCCTGCCACTCTTTATCCAGGGTTTCTGCAATTTGCAGGGCATCCGGATTTATCTCAAT